>VERF01000099.1 GCA_018882895.1 Candidatus Kapaibacterium sp. | reverse complement strand
CTGCGTCGACGCAGAACCAGTTCCGGAGGATCGTTGAATAGACACTTCGGAAGTCATACTGCATCGGCACGTTGTCTTCGCTCGTCGGACTTGCGGGAATCGTGGGGTTCTGTCCGAGGACGCCCTTTTTGACGCTGGTACCAAAGAGGAAGACCGGCGCAGCAGCTCCGTGATCGGTACCACCGGATGCATTGGACTTGATACGCCGTCCGAACTCGGAAAACGTCAGGCCCAGCACACGGTCCTGCACGCCAAGTAACTTGATGTCATCCTGAAACGCGTCAATTGCAACCGACATCTGCTCGAGCAGTGTGCCGTGTGGGACGGGGCTCCCCGCGCCCCCTGTCGTCTGGTACGAATGCGTATCGAAGCCCGTGTGTGTGACGATGTAGATCTTGGTCTTGAGTCCACCGGCAATGAGCTGTGCAACGATCTTCAGCTGATCGGCCAGCGGGTTGGTGCGCACGGCCGGATACTTGCCCGACTTATTCTTGGCCTTCGCAGCGGCTGCCTTGACAGGGTTAGCGAACTTCTCGATCTGCTGTCCAACGTCGCGGATATAGCGCAGTTCCGTGCCTGCGCGACGTCCAACGCTGACCGGTGTGTTCTGATTCGAGATGTTGAAGTACGTTGTCGGGTCAGTAAATGCCATGCCCATGTTGGCCGTAGTCCCCTCGAGTCCGGGCGAGATCACGGTGCCAATCTGTATGGCCAATGGGTCGGGCATCGACGAGTTCGGATACCCGGCAGGAAATCCCGGATATGCCTGCTCAAGGTAGCGCCCCATCCATCCGGTGGCGATCACCTGCTCTGCATCGGAGGCAGACAGCCAGATGTCAGTAGAACGGAAGTGCGAGTAGTTCGGCACAGGATAGCCAACGGCCTGCACAACACGCATCATGCCGTTGGTATACATCTGCTGCATCAGCCCCATCTGTGGATGGAGTCCCGCAGCATCGGTGAGCTTGAGAGCCTTGGCTTCCTCAATGGCGATGTTCGTGCGGGCGTTCTTGTACAGTCCGTACTGGTCCAAAGGGATGACGGTGTTCAGACCGTCATTGCCCCCTGCCATCTGGATGAGTACGAGCACACGGTCCTGACATGGTGCGGTATCAAGTGCTTCGAGAAGGGGCGAGCGGGCGTATGCCGATACGTTGAGGCCATCAAGGACAACAGGCAGCGTTGCAAGGCCGGCACCTGTACGAAGAAAGGAACGACGTTTCATGGGTGCCTCCGTTAGCAGACTTGATACTCGGCCATGGCGAGCATGAACTTGAGAAGGTTGCGCAGACGTGTTTCGACCACGGCGCGCTTTGTGGCATCATCCGGCGCAGAGGCATAGGCCGTCCACGCCGAGATCCAGGCACTTTCGGGTTGACCCTCGAGCACGATGCTGATGAGCATCTGACGCTGCTCGGGCAGGATGGCAATGGGGAACAACATGCTGGTGAGCGTGTCTACAAGCTGCTCGTGATCGTATGGCTCGGCCACCCATTCCTTGATGATGAACGGATCGATAAACGACTTCTCATACCCTTCGTCGAGCTGATATCCATCCTTGGTGAGCTCGTTCGTGAACCGAACACGCTTCTGCAGCGTATCGGAGTTGATCCACATCTCGTGATACGAAGGCTCCTGATAGTAGGGAGGCCATCCGGCCACGTTTGGCGGTGTGAACAGGTCCATCTGCATCGTGGCCATCGTCCTGCGTACCGTGCGATATGCCCAGTGGAGTTTCTTCTGATCATCGGGGAAGAAATCCGCAGGCTTGAAAAGGCGCACGGTGCCGATCACCAGATCTGCCGGCGTCTTGATCAAACATCCTACGCGCTCGTTGTCGTACAAATGCTCGCTCAGAAGCAGTTCCCGCAGCACGGGTGCAATGCGGAAATCATTGGAGCGAAGTGTCTGGGCAAGGGGCTCAATAACATCCTTCTCTATCGTATCCGTGATCACGTAGTCGACGTACCACCTATAGAGCTTCCGGACTATCGTCAGAGCCGTTGCGTTCTGCGTAAAGATCATATCGAGAAACTCGTCGATCTCCTGCTTGGCACCAGCCTCGGTGCTCCGACCGGTAATGGTTCTGTTACCATAGCGTGCGGAGAAGGTCTTGTTGCCGGCGTCATGACTTGAGGCATTGAACTTGGTCGTCATGCCGTTCTGCACATCCGTCCACCCGGTAAAGATCCGTGAAGCTGCCTTGACGTCTGCCTCGGTGTAGTTCACGTAGTCGCCCGGCGCAACCTCTGGCCCCTTGCCGATGGTAAACAATTCCTGTACTTCGCGACCGTAGTTCTCGTTTGGCGACTGCTTCGTGTTCGTGTTGCCGCTCAGGTAGCGCAGCATCGCGGGATCAAACGTCACCTCGCGAACCAGGTCCTTCGCGCTGCCCAGCACGTTGCTGCGGAGCATGGCATTTTGCTTAAAGATGTACCGGGCATCCTTCACCTGTTGCTGTCCGGTTGAGAAGTAGTTCGACCAAAAGAGCATCAACTTTTCCCGAACCGAGAAGCTCTGCTGCAGCATCAGGTTGATCCACCATGACTGCAGAAATGCCAGGCGAACATTCTCTGCGCCCGAATCGTAGCTCGAAGTCGACCACGGATCGCCCTCAGCAACGGCGCCGGTCTTGAGATACGCAATCGGCTCTGCCGGCGCTGGCGTGGATCCCAAAAGTGAATCAACGGCTGCCTCGAGCCCCTTATCAAGGGCTGTCTTGACGTCGACCGGGGTCGACCCGAACATTGCCCGACGCACCAAGTGCGCCGCATGAAGGGCGTCCCACGGTCCACCGTATTGCTTTAGTGCCAAAGCAGCCTCCTTGATGTAGTGCAGTTTATCTGGTGCTGACGGGGAAAAATATAGGAAAAATGGGAGAGACCAGAGAATAGCCCCGGGCCTTGGCCCGGGGGAAGAGAGACAAGAGACGAGAGACGAGAAACGCAGTCTCGCCCGTGGGGATCGTCATTTCCGCGAAAGCGGGAATCCATACGTACATTCGTCATTGCGGAGATGACGAAGATGGATCCCCGCTTTCGCGGGGATGACGATTGTTCTCGGTAACCTGTAACCTGTAACCTGTAACCTGTAACCTGCAATGTCCTACTACAACCCCACCGACCTGCCCAAGTTTGGCAACATCAGTCAGTACCAGCCGGATCTGGCTGCGAAGTTCTTTGAATGGTATGGCGCTGTCTTTGAAGAGGGGGCGCTTACGCAGCGGGAGAAGTCATTGATTGCGCTGGCGGTTGCCCACACGGTGCAGTGTCCGTACTGCATCGATGCCTACACGACGGATAGTTTGCAGAAAGGGGCTACCGAGCAGATGATGATGGAGGCTGTGCATGTGGCGGCGGCCATCCGCGGTGGTGCCTCAATGGTGCATGCCGTGCAGATGATGAACAAGGTTGACGAAGTGTCGATGTAAGCCCCCTAAACCATGGCATTAGCAACAACGAGTCTTCAGAAAAGGGGCGCGGCACTGGCCGATGCCTCAGAGCAGCTGCGACTGCTGCGATCGGCAGATGCTGTGCAGAACCTGCCGCAGTTTGCCGAGATGCTGCGGCCGCATGGGCTGCTACCGCTGCGACCGCGCTCGCTCGCAACTCTGCAGGTGAACGTGGGCAAGATGTGCAACCAAGCCTGCAAGCATTGTCACGTCGATGCCGGACCCGACCGGCAGGAGATCATGACGCGTCAGACGATGCAGATGTGCCTCGACGCGGTCGATCGCCTGGGCGCTCAGATCGTCGATATCACGGGCGGTGCCCCTGAGATGAATCCGGACTTCCGGTGGTTCGTCGAGGAGCTCTCCTCACGCGGCGCGAAGGTGATGGTTCGATGTAACCTCACGATCATCGTGGCCAATCCGAAGTACAACGATCTGCCGGAGTTCTTTGCCACGCACCGTGTGCATGTGGTGTCATCGCTTCCGTTCTACGATGCAGGCCACACGGATCGTCAGAGGGGAGGGGGCGTATTCGATGACTCGATCACGGCTCTACGCATGTTGAATGACGTCGGCTACGGCAAGGATGGAACGGGGCTGGTGCTGGATCTTGTCTATAACCCGCTGGGGGCGCTGCTACCCGGACCCCAGGCATCGCTCGAGAAGGAGTTCAAACGTCAGCTCCTGACAAATCACAACGTGGTGTTCAATGCATTGCATTGCATCACAAACATGCCGATCTCACGGTTCCTTGAGTTTCTGGTGAACTCGGGCAACTACGAGCGCTACATGAACACGCTGGTGACGTCCTTCAATCCGGTGGCGGCTGAGAACGTGATGTGCCGCGATATGATATCCGTTGGCTGGGATGGCCAGGTGTATGATTGTGACTTCAATCAGATGCTTGATCTGCCGGTGGCCGGATCACATCATCACATCTCGGATGTCACCAGAGACTCGCTGATGAACCGGGCCATCATCATTGACCGACATTGCTTCGGCTGCACGGCCGGCTCCGGGTCATCCTGCGGAGGACAGATCGCATGAGTGTGGTACGCTGCGGCTGGTGCATGAAGGACGACCTGTACATGCGCTATCACGATGAGGAGTGGGGGAGCCCCCTGCATGATGACCGGACGCTGTTTGAGTTTCTGATTCTCGAAACCATGCAGGCCGGACTTAGCTGGCACACCGTCCTTAAGAAGCGCGAGAACTTTCGTGCCGCGTATCACAACTTCAATGTCGAGCGCGTTGCCCACTTTGGTGAGCGCGAGGTCGAAGAGCTTCTGCTCGACGCCGGCATCATTCGCAACCGGGCGAAGGTCGAAGCATCGATTCGCAATGCCCAAGGATTCATCCGCATTCAGGAAGAGTTCGGTTCGTTCGATTCGTACATCTGGGGATTTGTCGATGGACAACCCGTCGTCAACATGTGGAAGGAACTGCGCGAGCTGCCGGCCTCGACGTCT
>VERF01000098.1 GCA_018882895.1 Candidatus Kapaibacterium sp. | reverse complement strand
CCTTACCTCCCTTGGCCTGACCGAGATCGACGCGGTTCGGGCAACTCGCGATGCCTCGGAGGTTGGCTCGTTCAATCCGAACGTGAAGGCTGCCACTGCCTACAATCCCGACAGTGATCTCATCCCCACGGTGCGCTACAATGGCGTTCTGTTGGTCAACAGCGTTCCGGCCGGTGGCTTGATCGCCGGCCAATCGGCCCTGATGCGCACAGACGGATGGACGCGTGAGGACCTTGCCGTGAGTGCCTCGTCAAGCATGGCCATGTCCTGGCCGTCAATGGAAGTAATGTCAGCCCCATGGATCCGCAAGGGTCCGGAAGAGCAGCGCAAGGAGATCGACGAGGCCGTCCGGGTCATCTATGATCTTTTCCGTCAGGCAAAGGCATACAGTGAAGCCGCTCGTGCGGGGATAGACACGACGGTGCGCGACGTTCGCTTTGAAGCCATGCGGGCGGTCTTTGAGCGCGACCTGCCGCTGTTGATCTCCGCATCCACCAAGCGTCAGATCGAAGCGGTCATCGACTTCAAAGAGACCTTTGGTCTAAAGGTCATCCTTTCAGAAGTCGCCGATGCCCACCGGTGCGTGGCGCAGCTTCAGAAGTCGGGCATACCTGTGATCATCCCGCGCGTTCATAGTCTGCCGCGCCGAGACGAAGATGGATACGACGCCACGTATACTCTGGCATCGACCTTGGCCAAGGCAAACATTCCTTTTGCATTCTCTGATGACGGCTCGTGGCAGCAGCGGAATCTGCCATTCCAGGCCGGAACCTCGCGGGCATTTGGCCTTTCGGAGGAAGATGCCATCAAGGCGCTGACGTTGTGGCCTGCGCAGATGTTCGGTGTGGATGCTCAATACGGATCGCTCGAGAAGGGCAAGAGTGCCACGCTCTTTGTGAGCAAGGGCGATGCACTTGACACGAAGTCAAACGTCCTGACCTCTGCCTTCATCGACGGTCGCGAGATCGAGCTCTCATCGCGTCACACCAAGCTTGCCAAGAAGTACCGAGAGCGCGGCAAGCGGTGACATCGGCTGCTGACGGTACTCTGCTTGCGTCGGAGCCGATCGAGATTCCGCGCAGCGCCCTGTCGATGGCTCATCGGTCAATGAGTGCCGACGACTATCAGCGATTTGCTTCTGTGACCTTGCATGCGATCACGTATGCAAGCGGCGGCCTGCGCATTCGAGGATTTCTTGCGCTTCCGCCGGCCGGCCTGCCAAAATATCCGGCACTGATCTTCAACCGGGGTGGAAGCGGTCCCAAAGGCGCGCTTGTTGCAGATACGGCTATGCCCATCATCGGGCTCTATGCTTCGTGGGGCTACGTGGTAGTTGCATCCAACTACCGCGGGACAGGGGGCTCGGAAGGTCCGGACGAATGGGGTGCGGGCGATGTGGACGATGCGATGAATCTTCTCCCGCTGCTTGACTCGATGCCATACGTCGATCGTGACCGTATTGGAATCGTTGGCGGCAGTCGTGGCGGAATGATGACCTACATGATGCTTCGGCGGACGAGTCGCCTTCGGGCCGCCGTTACCTTCGGTGCTCCGTCGCAGATCCACGCCGTCGAGGCAAGCGCCTACATCCGTCGAACAATGGCCAAGCACCTTGCGTCCGGGGCCAACGAACAGGCCGAGGCCGAGAGGCGCAGCGCTGTGTGCTGGACGTCGGAGATCGCGCCGCAGACGCCCCTTCTCATCCTTCACGGAACGGGCGATCGCCGCGTCGACCCGATGCACAGCCTTCGACTGGCCACTGAACTGCAACAGATGCACCGGCCGTATAAGCTCATCATGTACGACAATGCCGATCACGTACTGGCCGGACGCAGGAACGAATCCAATGCCGACATTCGTTGGTGGGTGGATATGTACGTCCGCAACCGTGCACCACTTCCACGCACCGGTCCGCACGGCGCTTGATCAAACAGACACATTCTTTGAGGCGATCCTCACCATGACAAATACCACACGCCGTCTTCTCGTACTCCTGTCGGTTGTACTGATGTTCTCAGGATCTCTCCTGCGTGCGCAGGAGGACAAGAAGAACTTCCTTGACTGGATGGTCACTGATCAGGGGATCATCGAACAGATGCGCCCCATGCACCCTGAGGCAACGATGGTTGATGCGTTTCCGCGCCTGCCGATCGACACGACTCTGGACGTCACACGCTATGAGATCGTATGGGATATGTATTCGGCCCTTCTGACCGATCGCGAAAAACGTCCGGCCCGCAAAGCTGAAGCATCGGTTCGTATCACGGCTCGCTCTCGGGTTGACGCAATGGCAGAGGTGGTTCTGAACTCCGTATCGCTGATCATCGATTCCGTGGTGAGTCAGGGGGTGAAGCTTCCATTTACGACCGCTTCAAATCGCCTGACGATCACGGCTCCGAAGCCCCTTGACAGGGGGCAGGAGATCACGTTCACCGTGTACTATGCCATCACGCAGGACCAGAGCTGGCTCAGCATCTACTCGCGTGGCGACGTTGAGCAGAACGGCATCCCGACGGGTAGCTTCTTCACATTTGCGCAACCGGAGGGTGCCCGGACGTGGCTTCCTTGCAACGATGTGCCAACGGATAAGGCGCTGATGACCGTGCGAGTGCGCGTCCCGAAGGACTTCACAGTGGTCTCCAACGGACTGCCAACGGACTCTGTGCCGGATGGTGACACCGCCTCTTGGCAGTCGTGGGCGCATGATCAGCCGATGCCGACCTATCTGCTGACGATCAACGCAGCCGTCTACAAGTACTACCCGCAGGAGTACCGCCGAAAGGACAACACCGTTGTGCCGATTCTCAACTACCACTATGACGTTGACCACCAGGGGGCACAGTTCAATGCTGTTGGCGCTCTGGCCAATTCGAGCAAGTGGTTTGAAGCTTTGGAGTCCCGCCTCGGACGGTATCCATTCGCGTCGTACGGTCACGTTACCGTAACACCGATTCAGTTCGGCGGCATGGAGCACCAGACAATGTCGACCATCAATCGTATTTGGCTCAATGGCAACTACGAGAACGGTTACGTGCACGAAGTTGCGCATCACTGGATCGGAGACCTTGTGACATGCGCAACGTGGGCTGACATTTGGTTGAACGAAGGCGGGGCCTCATTCTGTGAGGCGCTCTACTACGAATACGTCGACGGCCAAGCCGGTTATCTCAATCGACTGGACCGATTTCGTTCTTCCTACCTGCGCGTTGGGCTCACAGGCACGCCAGTTTACAATCCTCCGCCGGCTGCGCTGTTCAGTAGTGCACTGACCTATGCCAAGGCCGGTTGGATCTATCATATGATCCGTCGCAACGCCTCGAGTGAGGATGACTTCTTTGCAACATGGCGCGAGTACTTCGATCGATATCGACTCGGTTCGGCACAGACGTGGGAATTTTTGGAGTTTCTCAAGCAGAAGCTTCCGAATCCAAAGGTGCCGTGGGATGTTTTCTTCGATCAGTGGCTCGTCAAGTCGGGTCATCCGGTCCTGAACGTCAACCTCGTTTCGTCGCAGCCCGGAACGTACAACCTGACCATCCGTCAGACGCAGTCGGGTGCCACCGTTCCGAATGCCTTTGTGATGTCGCTGCGGGTACGCGCCAAGAAGGGGGCTGAGGAGATCGATCGCGTGGTGCAGGTTGCCAAGCCAACCGAGACGGTCACCTGGGATCTGCCGTTCACTCCGGACACTGTCATTGTCGACCCGAACCGTGATATCCTCTGCGAGGTCGAATCGACCATCACATCCGTCGACGATTCAGAGACATCCTCATCATGGCTGAAGATCGTGGGCCGCCAGCCCCTTGCCATCGGCAATGAGCTGGTTGTTGCCTCGGATGCAGCATGGCGCGGCCAGTTGCGCCTTGTCGACGTAGCGGGCCGCACGGTGGCCGGCGGCAGCATCGATGGAGGCATTGGCGTGATCGCCACGGACGGTCTCAGTGTGGGCAGGTATCTTCTGGTTGCAGACGACGGCAATCGCCGCCTGAGTCTTCCGGTTGCGCTGTTCAACCCGTAATCAGGAGCATCGATCATGTCACAGCACGACGTCGACATCGCGGCCCTTCGCAAGGATTATACGCGCGCTGGTCTGGAGGAGCACACGGTTCATTCGGATCCGATCGTGCAGTTCTCATCATGGCTCAATGAGGCCATCACCGCCGAGGCTTTGGAGCCAACGGCAATGGTATTGTCGACCGTCTCCGAGTCAGGCTCTCCATCTTCGCGAGTCGTTTTACTGAAGGGGCTCGACGGTGGCAGTATGCAGTTCTTCACGAACTACCTGAGCCGCAAGGGGCGAGAGCTTTCGGGCAACCCCAATGCATCGCTGCTCTTCTTCTGGCCGGAGCTCGAGCGACAGGTACGCATCGAGGGCAACGTCGAGCGTCTCTCACCCGAAGCATCGACTGCCTATTTCCACTCGCGGCCCTTTGAAAGTCAGCTGGGCGCTGCCGCCTCTCCACAGAGTCAGGTTATCCCGTCACGCGTCGCGCTCGACCAGCGTTTCACCGAACTGGCCGCCGCCAACGCCGGCCGCACCAGCATCGACCGTCCGGAGCACTGGGGCGGTTTTGCTCTCACCCCCAGCATGATCGAGTTCTGGCAGGGACGCCCCTCGCGCATGCACGACCGCATCCGGTTCCGCAAATCGGAGGGGGCGTGGGTGGTGGAGCGGCTTGCGCCGTAGCGCCGCTGCGCGGCGGGAAGTCTGCGACGGGAAGCCTTGCGGCGGGAAGTCTGCGACGGGAAGCTTGCGCGGGAAGCCTTGCGGCGGGACGCTGGCGCGGGAAGCCGCTGCGCGGCGGGAAGTCTGCGACGGGACGCCGCTGCGCGGCGGGAAGCTTGCGCGGGACGCCGCTGCGCGGCGGGAAGTCTGCGACGGGACGCCGCTGCGCGGCGGGAAGCTTGCGCGGGACGCCGCTGCGCGGCGGGAAGTCTGCGACGGGA
>VERF01000005.1 GCA_018882895.1 Candidatus Kapaibacterium sp. | reverse complement strand
CGTTCGAGAAGGACGTTACCCTTGCCATCGCTCGTAAACTTCGTGACGCTCTGCGCCGTGAACTGCCCAAGACCAAGGTGGTGATGACCCGTGAGACCGATGAGTTCATCGAACTGTATCGTCGAACCGAGATCGCCAACGATGCCGGCGGCAAGCTCTTTATGAGCATCCACTGCAACAGCATGCCCAATAAGCCCCATCCGGCGCATGGCTGTGAGACGTATATCCTGCGTCCGGGACGCAACGACGATGCCGCTCGCGTGGCTCAGAGGGAGAATGCCTCCGTTCGGTTTGAGAGTTCCACAAAGCAGTATCAGTCCATGACCGAGGATCAGATCATCGTGGCCACCATGGCGCAGCGATCGTTCGTGCGCTTCAGCGAGTCGCTTGCCTCTTCGGTTCAGTCCGAGGTGACCTCTGCATGCCCCCTTGCTGATCGCGGAGTGAGCCAGGCCGGCTTCTTTGTGCTTGTCGGCGCCAGCATGCCAAACGTCCTTGTCGAAACGGGCTTCCTCTCCAACACAGCCGATGCGCAGTATCTTGCCTCGCCTAAAGGACAGTCAGCACTTGCCGTGGCACTGTCGAAGGCTATAGCGCGTTATGCGCGCGACTACCAACGCACGCTCAATCACTGATCCGCATGTCATCACCCACCGCCGCCGATTTCACGGTCCGCCGCCTTGCCCGAATCATGCTGCCCTTTGTGCGGCCGGCCTGGCAGCTGGTGGTGTTCTCGACCGTTGCCAACTTGCTGTTCTCATCGGCCAACGCGCTGATCCTCGCGGTTGTCGAGCCGGTCTTTCGCACGCTCTTCGGCGCCGGCGCAAGCCCCCTGCCAACGGGTGCGATGCCGGCATCGGGGTTCATGAAGGCGTTCAACGATACGCTTGGCTCGTTCATCAACTCGGGCGATCGCAGCGAGTCGCTTCGATCGATCTCGCTCGTCATCATTGGCCTCTTCGTTGTCAGGGGGCTTACCAAGTATGCGAGTGCCGTCATCTCTACGCGCCTTGAGGAAGGCATCATGAAGCGCGTGCGCGATGCCCTCTTCAACCACGTCACGGAACACTCGCTTGATTTCTTCTCCAAGCGCAAGGCCGGCGAGATCATCTCGCTTCTGACAAATGACGTGCACATTCTGAACCATGCCACGATAAACTCCATCACGGTGATGTGGCGCGAAGCCTCAACGGTTATCATCTACCTGACGTTGTTGGCGATGATCAGTCTGAAGCTCACGTTGATCTCGATCGCCGTTTCGATGATCGGTCTTTTACTGATCCGAACCGCCACGCGACTTCTGCGTTCGTATGGTGCTCGCCTGCAGGCGGCGCAGGCCGATTATACATCCACGCTGCAGGAGACGGTGTTTGGCATCCGTGTGGTCAAGGGCATGAACCTCGAGCGGTTTGTGACCACTCGCTTTGCCGAGCAAACGGCCGCCTTTGTGCGTCGCGCCACGCGCAATGCTCGCGTCATGGGGCTCATCCCGATGGTCAACGACACGTTCGGCATTGTGGCATTGGTCACGGTGTTCTATATCGGCAGCATGGATAGTGCAGCAGGCATCATCGCTCCATCGAGTCTCATGACGTTTCTCTTCTTGCTCTTCGGCCTTATGCAGCCGATCAGCGCCATCGTCAACACCATCGCCGCAATGCAGCGCGGAATTGCCGCCGGCGCAAATGTCGCCGCTGCGCTGGGCACATCTCCGTCGATCAACACAGGAGCGGCATCGCCCCCTGAGCAAATGCCGGTGCTGGAGGCTTCCAACGTCAGCTTCTCCTACGGAGAACGTCACGTCCTGCGGAACGTGTCCTTCACGATCCATCCCGGCGAAAAGGTTGCTCTTGTGGGGGCATCGGGAAGCGGCAAGTCGACCATGCTGGATATGATCATGCGTTTCTACGACCCTGCCTCGGGCGCGGTGCGCATCAACGGGAGTGACGTGCGCACGTTCGATCTCGGCGCCTACCGCCGCCTGTTCGGTGTGGTGTCGCAGGAGACGCTGCTGTTCAACGATACCATCGTACGCAACATTGCGCTGGGCGACGAGTCACCCAACGCGCAACGTGTGGAGGCGGCGGCACGTATCGCCCATGCCGATGGATTCATTCGCGAAACACCGGACGGCTATGAGACCGTTATCGGCGACCGTGGCATGCGCCTCTCCGGTGGACAACGTCAGCGCATCGCCATCGCCCGCGCCCTCTACCGACAGCCACAGATCCTGCTCTTCGATGAGGCAACATCCGCCCTCGACACTGAGTCCGAGCGCCTTGTTCAGGGGGCTATCGATGACGCCCTGGTTGGCCGCACCGCCATCATCGTCGCCCATCGCCTCTCCACTATCGTCAACGCCGATCGTATCCTCGTCTTCGATGACGGCCAAATCGTCGAACACGGCACCCATGCCGAACTGCTCGCCCAGCGCGGCGTGTATCATCGGCTGTATGAGATGCAATGAGGTTACAGGTTACAGGTTACAGGTTACAGGTTACAGGTTACAGGTTACAGGTTACAGGTTACAGGTTACAGGTTACATCTACACTAAAGGTTTTCGCATAACTGCCCAGGGCTTCAGCCCTGGGTAAGAGAAATGCAAGCCACATCTACATTCCTCTACATGATGATGTCCTAACCCTTCTTTGCCATGACTGAGGCCCAGGGCTAACCTTGATCGCGATTCAGCATGGCATCCATAGGTTCTTATGTCTCTCGTCTCTTGTCTTTCGTCTCTTGTCTCTTGTCTCTCGTCTCTCTTTCGCGGGGATGACGGGTGTTAACGGGCGAGACTGCGTCTCGCCCCTACATGTCTCTCGCCTGTCGTCTCTTGTCTCTCGTCTCTCGTCTCTCGCCCCCTACATCATCTGACCACGTGCAGGAACCGTTCTGTAGTGCCATTAGCGCGGCAGATGCGGATCTCGTGAGTTGCCGGACTGCTCATCTTGAGGTGCACGTGGGTACTACCGTTGCTGTGGTCCACCCATTGAACGGGGATGGATAAAGCAGAGCCATCCGGAGCATGGACGGTTACGGAACGCCATGGGCGCTTTCCTGTTGGGACCTCGATCACGGTTGTGCTATCAGGTTGCAGCCACGAATGGAGGGTCTGCTGTGCAGAAGACTCCTTTGAGGCCTCAGGCAGGATACGTTCAAGAACTTTGTCGACCTGGTACCAAAGGATCAGGTCGCCCCTCGAGCCGCTGGTGCGCACGGCCACGTAGGGGCCCCGATCCTGTGGCAATCCAAGGCGATCTATGTCATAAAGAACGCCGCCACTGGGAAGTGTTATCCGCACCGGTGATGGTATCGGCGCTGTACAAACAATGTTCCGCATATCACCTCCGGCGCAGGTGACGTTGATACAGGTCTCTCGCTTTCCAAGATTGTCGACGGCCACCACTCGATCGCCCGGACTGATGATCGTACGAATTGTCTCGATAGAACGCACATCAATTGCCAGCTCGTTTCGAATCGCATCGTCTGCCGTGACAATTGCGAGGAAGGAGGCCATCGACCTTGCTTGCGGTCGTGGCGTGAGCACCGGATCTGCGGAAGATGAAGCCGGTACCGCCAATTCCGTCGGCAGAGATGCTGAAGGACCGGGATCAAGTACATTCCTGTGATATTGATCAACAGTCTCCGGCTTTGGGGGATGCTCTACCGAGGTCACCGTTGAATCGTCGTTAAGCAGATAGGTCAGCAGTGCTGAACCCGTCACGACGAGAATGCCGATAACGATGGCGATACGGCGAACACGACGTCGGCGCGCATCAATAGCCTCGGCACGCGCAAGAGACTGCTCGAGTGTTATGTCGACCGGCAGCAGACGCAGATCAGAAAAAAGATCTTCGTTGTCAGTGATCATCGTGACCTCCGGTGATGGCATTCTTCAGTGCTTCTCTCGCTCGAAATAGGCGGGCCTTTAAGCCCCCTATCGTACCTCCGTGAACTTCGACAACCTCAGCAAGGCTCCAGCCGAGAAGATCGACCATGATAAGACACTCGCGATGTCGCGCCGGCAGCTTCTGCATGGCTTCACGGATGAGCGTGGCATCGGTCATGACATCCGGCAGCGGGTCGCTCGAAGTTGTGTCATAGTCCTCCGGCCATGGATGGAAGAGACGTCGTCTCAACTGCTGTCTCATGTACAAACGGTGCGCGATGCGAAACACGTATACACGGAAGGCTCCTGTATCACGGACCGTATGCCATGATTCAAGAGCCTTCAGAATAGTCTCCGCAACGAGGTCCTGAGCATCATCGCGTGACCGCGTGAGCGACCGAGCGAAGCGAACAAGGTCGTCGTGGTGTAACGCCAGGGCTTCGAGAAATGCCGGATCGTTGCGGAGACTGTTACTCATTTATTTGTGCGTTGGCATCAGTTGATCGTGGTCCCGTACGCAGGGATCTGGATCTCGTCAGACTCATCCTTCACGCGGGCGGTGAATCTCACGTTGGACTGGAATGTACCTGACTTTACGGGAGTGTACTTCAGCAGCAGCTGACGTGATTCCTTTGGACCAAGAACAACATCGTTGGGAAGGTCTACGAGCAAGCCCTCCTCGGGTTTGACGTTGTCAATCGTAACAGGTGCGTCACCGGGGTTCATGATCGTCACCACCGCCTCACTGACAACTCCAACCTTGGCGCCATTGATCGCAACAAAACCTGATGGCCCAACCGTAACCAGTCTCGCTACATCAACCTTCAGCCACATCGTCTGCGTTGTTGTATCAGAACCATGTACACTGCGGAACGTCACGTTTCTTTGCAGTAGCCCGTTCTGGGTCGGTGAAATGTTCAGCTTAACGTGTACCGTTGTTTCCTCACCGGGACCCAGTAAACGTCGAACCGGTTCTGCCGTGGTGCAGCCACAACCGGGTTTAACTTCAAGGATCGAAAGCTCGCCCTCAGCAGCGCGGTTACGGATCTTCAGGTCCGTCTCCAAATAGCCGCTCTTTGGTGGTCGCATCGTGCCCCAGTCATGAACTTCCGCCACTTCCAGGGCAGATAGTGCCGTCCCCAATGTGGTCGCCCCGACAATGAGCGATGCACCCAAAAGTGCGGTGATCGCAAAGATGAACCGTATCATGTTCACTCCTCCCAAAGGTATGTTACTGTTTGCGCTTAGGTGCGCACATACCAAGAGAGACACAAAACAGAAAAAGGATTCACATGGATCCCCGCTTTCGCGGGGATGACGCGTCTCGCCCCTACATGTCCCGTATCCTCAACCGTCGCTCGAACAGCACGTAGTCCTTGGTGTCTTCGGCAACGGTGTAGTCATTATCGAGAAGTTCGAAGATCTCGGAGCTGATATCCTTGGCTATGCCGGGATGAAAGTACACGATCCACGGAGCGCCGATGCCGGCACGCACAACTGATGGGTCGATGACTCCGGTGGGCATGGAAAGGGGCGTGAACTCGAACCGTGGCTTGCGGTGTGACATCCAGCCGCGCGTGTACCACGCTAGCTGCGAGTTAACGCTGGGGCCGGTCACAATGCCATGATGGAGGTAGACAAATCGCCGCGCATAAGTGGTGTCCTCCAGAAGTCGGAGCGAAACCTTGCGTCCACCCACCACCGTGCCGGGATTCCCCAGAAGAATGGTCATAGCCGCCAACACGGCCGTGACGGCCACAGCACCGTATATGGTAGGCCGTGTTGCCAGAACGGCAAGACGCTGACGTTGGCGCGATGCAAAGAAGAAGACCAGCACGATAACGGCAATGCTCACAAGGATGAGCAGCGAGGTAAGCACACTCGGACCACCCAGGGGGCGCAGACTGTGCAGCAGAGCAGCTAGAGATGCCAGCGCGATACATCCGAGATGCACCAGGAGCACTCCCGCACTGCTGCGCTGCATTGCCCCCTGCAGTGCAGCAAGACTCACGATCGCTGCCGCAGGGATGATCGGAACAAGTGCCACGGCAACGGGCTGACTTCCGAGAGCCGAGAACATCGTTATGACAATGAACCAGAGTCCGGCACTCATCATCACAACATCACCGCCAGTGGGAAGCATCTCGCGGTAGCGAAGACTCACCATCACCCATACCAGCGACGATACAAGCAGGGGGCTTGCCAGAACAAGCATCATCAGCACGTCCAGCGGGCCGCGCCCAGAGCCCCCTGACACTCCCTGCATGGCCAAGTCGGCAACCGACCGGGCAAGGATGAAGTCGGTGCCGTGACCCGATATCATCACCGCATACCATGGGATTGAGAGCGCCAGACCGAGCACCAGCCCAATCACGCCGGGTAACAGGGTCGCTCTGCGAATGATCACAGGAATCAGAAGTCCAAGCGCAACAAGTGCCAACAGCGTCGAACTCAGCAGGGCGCCGGCAAGGGCCAGACCATACAGAGCGGCACCGATATACTGCGACCGTCTGTCGGCAGAAGAGCGGATCTTTAGCGTACTCCACCACGAGAGCAACAGCATGAATGTCGTGATCACCACCGGCGTCATCTGACGTCCAAGAGTGATCATCGGCATGCTGAGGCCAACGATCGACATGGCGATCATCGCGTTCCGATGTGCCATGGCCTTGAGCGCGATCAGATAGGTAAGTGCAAGAATGCCCGCCATGGACAGAAGCGAAAACAGTCGCACACCGATCTCGGTAGGCCCCAGAAGCATGATGCCTGCGGCAGACATCCATGAGGCAAGGGGCGGCGTGGCCGTCGATGACAGGCCACCGACGGTGTGCTCCGACGGGTCCATCCACTGTCGACTCTGAACGATCGCCTCTGCGCGCATGGCGATCTCTCCCTCGCCAAAGGGCTGGATCTCAACCGCCGCAATGCGCATGATGTACAGGCCCATGATCACGAGGATCGCAGCCACAACGCTATGCTGCCGCTCTGTCATGGCGCCATGTACACGGCACGTGGAGCAAAGCACAGCAGAAGCACCACCAGCGAGGTCCACCCAAGAATGCGACGCCCCCTGCTAAGGGGCTCATCCGACGGCACATCCGGATGGTCGATCTTGATCACAAAGCGGATCATGATCAGCCAGAACACCCACACGTCTCCAAGCTGGAACAGCCACGGGAACTGCTGCATGGCAGAGCCGATCGACGGGTCGACCGACTGCTTCATCCACAACAACCAGGCCGACGCATTCGCCTCGGTGACGGACTCAAGCGTGGTATGGATAAGGCCGATGAGCCACAATACGGCAAGGGCGAACATGCTCCACCACAGGAAGCGGGCAATGGAGTGCTGACGCTTCCCGATGAGTGCATAGAGCACGTGTCCTCCATCGAGTTGACCAAATGGCAGCATGTTCAGAGAGGTTACGAACAGACCAAACCATCCCACGCACAAGAACGGGTAGTGATAGATCTCGTTCATCGGCGGTACAAAGGCCACGTCGGAAAAGATCCAACGCAGAAGCTCAAACAGGAGCGTATTGTCAAATGTCATCCCTCCGCTGGGTATGCCTGTGACGGCATACTCGGGATGAATCGTCAGCAGATAACTCTCAGGCGGCAAGGTCATAAACCCCGTTACAAGGATCACCAGGCAGGCGGCAAAGCCTGCCAATGGACCCGCTACGCCAACGTCGAAGAGCTCGTTGCGCGTCATCATCGGAGAGCGCGTGCGGATCACCGCACCAAAGGTCCCGAACGGCATGAGCGTGGGCGGAACCGGGATCAGATACGGCAAAGACGAGCTGATGCCGTGACGCATGGCGGCGATGTAGTGACCGTACTCGTGCGCCAGAAGAAACGACATGGCAAGCACGGCGTAGGAAAGTCCGTGACCCCAGTTATCGATCTCGAGTGGGCTGAGCATGGCCCACTGCGTGCCGGCCATGGTGCAGGTGACCAACGTCAGGAGGATAAGCCCGATGTGGACGAGGATCTCCTTGACCGTTGGCGGCTGCCAATGTCGGGCAGGGGGCTGGCCTGACCATTCCTGGAAGCGCTGATATCCCACAGCGATTACTCCTGCTCGGCAGAGGCGGCCTTCTCGGGCCTCATCTGCGGGAAGAACAGCACATCACGGATCGAGTCATTGTCCGTAAGAAGCATCACCAGACGATCGATGCCCATACCCATGCCCGCCGTTGGCGGCAGTCCCACCTCGATGGCATTGAGGAAGTCCTCGTCAACCACCATGGCCTCGTCATCCCCCGCCGCCCGAATGGCTGCCTGGTCCTCGAGTCGCTCACGCTGATCGATCGGATCATTGAGCTCAGAGAAAGCATTGGCTACTTCCTTGCCCATGATGAAAAGCTCGAAGCGCTCCACAAGCCCCTTCTCAGTGCGGTGCTGCTTGGCAAGGGGTGACATTTCAACAGGGTAGTCGATGACGAAGGTTGGCTGGATGAGATGGGGCTGAACCTTGACGCTGAAGATCTCGTCGAGAATCTTCATGGCGCTGGCCTTGGGGTCGACGTCGACGTGCACCCTCTTGGCAGCTGCCAGCAGGTCCTCGCGCGAAAGGCCGCGCAGATCCTCGCCGGTATGCTCGCGGAACAGATCGAACATCTTGGCGCGACGGAACGGACGGGCAAACGACAGCGCCGTACCCTGGAACACGATGTCGCTGCCGCCGCATGCTTCGCTGACGATCGTATGCAGCAGCTCCTCGGTCATATCCATCATCCACTCATAGTCCTTGTAGGCCACATAGATCTCCATGGCCGTGAACTCGGGATTATGGGTCTTGTCCATCCCCTCGTTGCGGAAGTTCTTCGAGATCTCATACACGCCTTCGAAGCCCCCTACAATGAGGCGCTTCAGATACAGCTCATCGGCAATGCGCAGATAGAGCGGTATGTCCAGCGCATTGTGATGCGTCACGAACGGACGCGCCGTGGCTCCGCCGTAGATGGGCTGCAGAATCGGCGTTTCCACTTCGAGATAGCCACGGTCATCGAAGAATCGGCGCATTGCTCGGATGATGAGTGACCGCTTGATGAACGTGTCTTTGATGTCGTGATTGGCGATCAGATCCAGGTAGCGCTTGCGGTAACGCTGCTCCTTGTCGGCGATGGCATCATAGCGCGTCACCGAACCATCCTCGTGTACTTCTTCCTTACCCACCGGAATGGGCGTGATGCTCTTGGTAAGCATCGTTACGCTCTTGGCATGCACGCTGATCTCACCCATGCGCGTGCGGAACACGAATCCATCGATTCCGATGATGTCGCCCAGGTCGAACAGACGAAGGTTCTCGTACATCGCACCAAGCTCATCCTGCTTCATGTAGATCTGGATGCGCCCGTGCATGTCCTGAATATGACAGAACGAGGCCTTGCCCATCTTTCGCATCGACATGATACGTCCGGCAACACGCACATTGGCAAGGGGCTCGGGAGCCTCGTCAACAAAGCTCTCGAGGATCTGCGTGGTCGTGTGCGTCTTATCGAATGACTCGGGATACGGATTGATACCAAGCTCACGGAGCTCGCGCAGCTTTTCGATGCGGATGAGCTCCTGCTCATTGCGTTGGTGGTTCGACATCGTCGATTGTCCTGGAGGAAGAGAAAAGAGAGAGCGACAAAAATAGCCGATGCAGCTTACTGACGCTGACGTCGGTGCTTGCGGGCTTCGAACATCACGATGGCGGCGGCCACAGATGCATTGAGTGATTCAACGGCTCCATACATGGGGATCTGCACCACGTGATCGCACAAAGCGCGCACGCTTGGATGCAGACCCTCGCCTTCGCTACCGATCACGATGATGGTGGGTCCGCCATAGACATCCTCGGCATACTCGCTCGTGGCGGGAAGTGCCGTGCCGACCACGTTCCATCCAAGCTTTTTGCAGTGCTTGAGCGTTTCGGATACGCGTGCCACCTTGGCCACAGGGAGCGTCTCAAGGGCACCGGCAGACGCCTTCACCGCTGTGGGAGTGATCGGTGCACTGAACTTTGTCGGCAGAATCATACCGAACACACCCGCCCCTTGAGCGCTTCGTGCGATCGCACCGAGATTGTGCGGATCGGTGATGCCATCGAGCACCACCAGAAGCGGCTCGGCTTCGTGTGCCGCTGCCTGCTCAAGCAACTCGTCGAGGGTAAGGGGCTCGCGGGCCGCCCTGAGTGCGATAACACCTTGGGCGTCGTTGACGGCCAGACCCAGTGAGCGCTCAAGGTCGTTGAACTTGCGCCGGTCCATCGTCGAGCAGACCACGTCGCGCTTGCGCGCCTCGGACCGCAGCCATTGCATGGTGGCCTCGTCGATGCCATAGGCCACAAGGATCTTCTCGATGGTTGTGCCGCTGGCGAAGGCTTCGGCAACAGCGCGGCGACCCACGACGTAGCTCGACGCTGGAGTTGAAAGTTCATTCATGCGCGCTCAGCCAGAATTGTTTCAAATGTCGTGGCCAGACGCACCACATCAGCAAATGACGTGTAGAGTGGTGCCGGCGCAATGCGGATGACGCTGGGTGTGCGCCAGTCTACGATCACTCCGTGGGCGATGAGCGCCTCAAAGATCTCCCTGCCGCCCTTGTCGAAATGCACGCTCAGCTGCGCACCACGCTGGTGTGGGTCCGACGGTGTGATGATTCGTATCGAGTCACGATCACCGATCACCTCAAGAAGAAGACGCTCAAGGAAACCCGTGAGCTGATCCCGCTTGGCGCTGATGCGCTCCATGCCAGCACGCTCGAAGATCTCGAGCGACGCCATCAAGGCGGCCAGCGGCAGAACCTGAGCGTTGGAAAGCTGCCACCCGTCGGCTCCGTGACTCGGAACGAAAGAATGTGCCATGGAAAAGCGCGTGGCCTCATCATTGCCCCACCAGCCTGCAAGGCGCGACAGGTCCGGACGGTTGGCGTAGCGCTCGTGCACAAAGAGTCCGGCAACCGCACCGGGTCCGGCATTGAGATACTTGTACGAACACCACACGGCAAAGTCCGCATCCCAGTCGTGCAGATGCAGCTGCACATTACCCACGGCATGGGCAAGATCGAAGCCGGCCATGGCGCCCGCATCATGCGCAGCCTTGGTGATGGAGGCGATGTCAAACAACTGACCGGTGTAGAAATGCACACCGCTGAAGAGCACCAGCGCCGTCTCATGTCCGCGCAGGCGGATGGCCTCAAGGATGTCCTCGGTGGTAAGCGTTGAAGCCCCTTCTCGTGGAGCTATCTCGATCATCGACGTGGCCGGATCGAATCCGTGCAGGCGGATCTGACTCTCAATCGCATAGCGATCCGAGGGGAACTCGCCCCCTGCGCAGAGAATTGCATGCCGCTGCGGCGTTGGACGATAGAACGACGTCATCATCAGATGCAGGTTCACCGTCAGCGAGTTCATCGCCACCACTTCGTGAGGCAAGGCCCCAACAAGTCGGCCAAGAGGCTCGGCAAACCAGCGGTGGTAGGAATACCATGGACGGCGAGATTCAAAATGACCCTCCACGCCGTAGCGGCGCCAGTCTTCGAGTTCTTCGGTGACGATCGTCTGGGCACGCTTGGGCTGCAGGCCGAGGGAATTGCCGCAGAAGTAGGCAACCGGCTGACCCTGTCGTGTGGGAAAGCAGAAGTACTCTCGGTAGGATGCCAGGGCATCCTCGGCATCCAGGCGTGCGGCATGCTCGACCCATTGGTGGCTTCTGTTCTGTGAAGTGCTCATACCGGGTGTTACCATTCGTGTCGTTGCGGGTTTATGGTGCTAATTTGCGTTTTTGTTGCCAACGGGGACCATACTGATGTTTCGAATGCGCACGATCGTGATCCTGACCATCCTGGCCGGCGCTCTGGCTATGCTGGGGTGCGATGCCATCCATTTCATGGATCGTAAGCGTACGATGACGTTGTCGTGCCGACGTGACAGCAAGAAGTGGCTGGCCACTTGCGAGAATGTTCTCGGTCAGAACGGCTACGTGGTGGTCGACCGGGACGCCGCGTCCAACATGATCATTGCGCAGGACACCATCACCGACGTCGAGTATCGCTACACGATGCTCGTGCGGACGTTCCGGATTCAGCACACCGGTGATTCGGCATTCGTCGATGTGTACAGCGTATCAACCCGACTCGACGGCAGCGATGTGACGCAGACGTGGGACAAGAAGTGGGCAGGCGAAGAGGTCAAGTCGTGGATGCGCCCAATCCTTTCTCAGATCGAGGCAAGCTGCGGTACCGCAACGCCGCTGGGGCCATCAGACGGACGCTAACGCGTCGTCCGGCACATCGAGCACCATCAGCAACATCGCCGAGGCAACCGTCTTGCCTTGAGCGTCGAGCTTGAGTGAGACCGTACCGCCCCCTCCCAGGATATTGGGGAGAAGAAAGTTCACGGCCCAGAGATTGGGCATCTCGTAGCGCTCCACAGTGCCGTGGCACATTCCGGCGAAGTACTCCTGCACCCGCTCGGCCGTCAAATGGTCGCGCAGGATCGGATACCACTCCTCTTTGAAGGCGATCACGCCACAATTGGCCGCGTCACCTTTGTCGCCACTGCGGGCATGGGCGATCTGGGAAAGTCGGATCTTCATGCCGCAAATGTACGAAGGGGGCGTGATGTACGTCTTTGGGGCCGAAATCAGGGCAGAATCCAGTAATTTTGTGCCCTTATCACCACGACGTTGCCACTTCACTGCGCGCGGAGAGACGTATGAACCGGATAATGTTCAAATCGAAGATCCATCGGGCCCGGATCACGCAGGCCGATCTCTATTACGAGGGAAGTCTGACGATCGACCAGGACCTGATGGAACAGGCCGACCTTCTGGCCTACGAGAAGGTGTCCGTGGTGAACATCAACAACGGTGAACGTTTCGAGACGTATGTCATTCCCGGTGCCCGTGGCAGCCGCGACATTTGCCTGAACGGCGCTGCCGCTCGCAAGGGGCACGTGGGCGATGAGGTGATCATCATCAGCTATACGACCATGCCGGAAGAGGAAGCCCGTCAGTGGCAACCCACGGTGGTGCTGGTCGATGCCGACAATCTGCCGGTGAGCATCAGCAACAGCGTCGAAGCCTACACGCACTACCCGCCCCTGTCGTGACCGATACACACGCGTCTTCTCGGCCCCTTGCCGTGGTCATCCTGGCTGC
Source organism: Candidatus Kapaibacterium sp. (assembly GCA_018882895.1). GTDB lineage: Bacteria > Bacteroidota > Ignavibacteria > Kapaibacteriales > Kapaibacteriaceae > UBA10438. The sequence goes on along the minus strand of VERF01000005.1, from coordinate 55,955 downwards.
CGGCAAAGGAAAGCGAATGGGCGATCCGGAACGGGCAAAGGTTCTTACGCCGCTCTTCGACAAACCGCTTCTGGGATATGTGCTCGATCAGGCCGCTTCCCTTGATCCGGTTCGCATCGTGGTCATCATAGGCCATCAGCGCGATGCCGTCCGCTCGTTCGTCAGCAACTACTCCCCGGCATCCACCTGCGCCGAGCAGCTCGAACAGCTCGGAACCGGTCACGCCGTCATGCAAACGCGCCATGCCCTGGCGGACTTCGAGGGAGACGTGCTGATCCTGAGCGGCGATGTGCCGCTCGTACGCTCGGCGACGCTTCGAGAACTGGTTGGCCAGCACCGCGTGGCGAATGCCACCGCAACGGTACTCACGGCGCGCGTGCCCGACCCATCGGGATATGGCAGGATCATCCGCAGTGACGACGCCAATCAGGGGGCTCTGCAGTCGATCATCGAACACAAGGATGCCTCCGACCAGCAGAAGCTGATCGATGAGATCAACTCGGGTATCTATGTGGTCGACGCAGCCTCGCTGTTTGAAGCGCTCGACAAGGTGGGCAACAACAACGCACAACAGGAATACTACCTGACGGACATCATAGGCATCTTCGGCTCCGAGGGCAAGGTCATCAGCGCCTGGTGCGGCCCGTCATGGGAAGAGATTCATGGCATCAACACTCCGGCCGACCTGCAGAGGGCCGCAAACATCATGTCAGGTTCATCGCTTAGCTCATGATCACTCAGATCGACCATATCGGTATCGCCGTGCGCGACATCGAGGCATCCATGCAGATGTATCGCACGATCTTTGGCGTTGAGTCATTTCACCGCGAACAGGTCCCCACGCAAGGCGTCGATGTGGCGTCGTTCGAGCTCAACGGCGTGCGCATTGAGCTCACGGCGGCGCTGTCCGACTCCTCCCCCATTGCAAACTTCATTGCAAAGCGGGGCGAGGGCATCCATCACGTGGCATTCCGCACGGATACCATCCAGGAAGACCTTGATCGACTTGGTGCCGACGGTATTCGGCTCGTACACACAGAGCCGCAGCCGGGCGCCCATGACATGCAGATCGCCTTCATGCACCCATCTTCCACCGGCGGAGTTCTGATGGAACTCTGCACGCCGAAACAATAGACCATGGCACGACTGACATTGCTGCGACACGGTGAGTCGCAATGGAATCTCGAGAACCGTTTTACCGGCTGGGTCGACGTAGACCTCTCACCAAAGGGCGAAGACGAGGCACGGCGTGCCGGCATGCTTCTGGCAAGCGTGCCCGTTGACGTGCTCTTTACGTCGGTTCTGAAGCGGGCCATGCGCACGGCTGATATCGCTCTGACCGAAGCCGGCAAGACGGACCTTCCGACGCATCGCGACCAGGCCCTGAACGAACGTCACTATGGCGATCTGCAGGGACTGAACAAGGCCGAGACAGCCCAGAAGTATGGTGCCGATCAGGTGCACATCTGGCGTCGGTCCTATGACGTGCCTCCACCCGGCGGAGAGTCACTGGCCGACACGCGCGCGCGCGTGGCCCCCTACTTTGATGAGCATATCGCACCGCTGCTTCGCGCCGGCACGAACGTCCTGGTTGTGGCCCACGGCAACTCCCTGCGCTCACTGATCATGATCATTGAAAACCTTACACCGGACGAGATCCTCAAGACCGAGATCGCCACCGGTGTGCCGATCACCTACGAGCTCGATGCCAATCTGAGCGTCGTGACCAAGTCCGTCTTATCCTCTCCTGGCGAGTAACATGAAGAACATGATCGTATCTGCCTTGGCAGCCCTTCTGGTGGTTGTCCAGGCCGGGGCGCAGCCTACACCTCCGCCCGTTCTGCGGGCAATGAAGGCCGAGCTTGACAGAACCATGACCGGCCTTGGCGCAAAGCAGCCCGCCCCCTACTTCCTGTCATACGCTGTGGCCGAGGTCAACACCACGGTCATCACGGCCTCGATGGGTGGCATCGATGCAAGCACCACGCAGCGCAGTCGGATCCTTGATGTGGACCTGCGCGTAGGAAGCCACGAGATGGACAACACACGCAGCATTCGCGGTGTGGCCTTCGAGATGGGAAGGGGCACGCGCGGCGTCGAAATGCCGTCAGGCGATGATGAACGCTCGCTGCGCAGCATCATCTGGTCGGCCACCGACAAGGCGTATCGCTCTGCGGCAGAACGCTACGGTAAAGTTCTCACGAACCGCCAGGTAAAGGTTCGTGAGGAGGATAGCTCGGCTGACCTGTCGCGCGAGAAGGCGATCGTATCGATCGCCCAGCCGACGTCGTTTGAGTTTGACACAGCCATGTGGCGCGACCGTGTGCGGTATCTGAGTTCACTTTGTGCCGGACGTGAGCATATCCTGACGGGGCGTGTGACGTTTCAGGCCGACCTACTGGTGAAGTACTTCGTCAACTCCGAAGGCACAATGATCGTCAGCTCGGAGCCGATCGTAAAGATGTTTCTTTACGTCAAGAGTAAGGCCGACGATGGCATGAGCCTTCCGCTGTTCGAGAGCTACTCTGCCTATGGCGCCGATCGACTTCCGTCACGCCAGCAGATGGAGCGCGACATGCGCAGGTTGATCGATCTGTGCGTGAAGCTCCGCACGGCGCCGCTGATGGAAACCTACTCCGGACCGGCCATCCTGTCTGGTCGCAGCGCCGGCGTCTTCTTTCACGAGATCTTCGGACACCGCGTCGAGGGTCACCGCCAGAAAGACGTCAACTCAAGTCAGACCTTCAAGAACTTTCTCGGTAAGAAGATCCTGCCGTCGTTCATCAACGTGGTGTTCGACCCAACGAAGAAGGAACTCAACGGCATCGACATCGTAGGCGCGTATGAGTTCGACGACGAAGGCATGCCGGGCAAGCGCGTTGTGGCCGTCGAGCAGGGCGTGTTCAAGAGCTTTCTGATGTCGAGAGCACCGATCCAGGACTTCCCCGTCTCCAACGGTCACGGCAGGCGTCAGCCGGGTCTGAAGACCGTATCGCGGCAATCCAATCTGATCGTCGAAGCCACAGAGAGGGTGTCACTCGACTCGCTGCGCAACGCACTGCGGTCAGAGTGCCGCAAACAGAACAAGGAGTTCGGACTGCTTTTCGAAGATATTCAAGGGGGCTTCACCTTCACCGGTCGAACCGTACCGAATGCCTTCAATGTTCAGCCCCTTGTGGTGTACAAGATATTTGCCGACGGACGTGCCGACGAGCTGGTCCGCGGCGTCGACCTTATCGGAACGCCGCTCACGACATTCAACAACATCGTTGCGGCTGCCGACGACATTGGCATCTTCAACGGGGTCTGTGGCGCCGAGTCGGGCGGTGTGCCTGTGAGCGCAAGCTCTCCGAGTCTGCTCGTTTCGATGATCGAGGTGCAGAAGAAACAGAAGTCGCAGGCCAAGCCGCCGCTGCTTCAGGATCCAACTATCACGACCAATGACGGAGGTCAGCCATGATGAGGATCTGCAAGCCCCTTGCCATTGCGGCACTGCTGACGTTGTCGGCAACCGGCCGAGCCGCCGAGATCGACCCGCGCATGGTCTTCGATGCCATGCGTCAGGAGATGCAGCGGTCGATGAGTGAACTGCATCTTGGCGATCTGCCTCGTCCGTATCACATGGAGTACCTTCTGCAGGTGCGTCGCTCGGTGAACATGCATGCCGTGCTTGGCACGATCGAGAACATCGACACCGGAGTCTCGGCACGGCTGACCGTGAGGGTGCGCGTTGGTGGACCCGTGTTCGACAACACCAACTTTTTTGATGTGAGCCTTGGCTTCTTCGGATCAAGTGACGATGAAGAGGGATTTCGGAATCGGCGCGTTCCCTTTGAGCTCAATCCGGATGTCCTGCGGCGTGAACTCTGGCTTGCCACAGACGCCTGCTATAAGCAGGCCGTAGAGATCTACGCCAAGAAACAATCCGCCCTGAAGAACCGCACCAGAAAGGACACCACCGAGGACTTCGGGCTGATGCCCGGACGTAGCGTTGCCGACCTGCAGCCCGCTGCGCGAGTGGATCTGGCAATGCTCTCTTCGATGGCCACTGACCTTAGTGCGATCTTCCGAGCGTTCCCACAGATCCATGGCTCACGTGTGGGTATTGAAGTGATACCGGAGGAGACCTTCTACGTGAGCTCGGAAGGAATGGAGCTGCACAAGAATGAATGGACCACCGGACTCGAAGTGATCGCAACAACGCAGGCGCCCGACGGCATGCCACTTGCTCAGACGTATGCCGCCTATGGGATGACGCCGTCGGATCTGCCACCGCGTGATGTGCTGGCCCGCGAGGTCACGCGCGTTGCCGAACTGCTCACGCGTCAGACCACAGCACCAACGATCGAGGCCTACTCCGGACCGGTCATCTTCGAAGGTCAGGCCGCCGGCGTGCTGCTCGGTCAGCACTTCGCACCGAACCTGGTTGCTCAGCGCCAGCCCCTTTCCGAAGGGGGCTTCTCGACCAATGAGCGCACAATGGCCTTTCAGAATAAGATCGGTGCGCGCGTTCTGCCGGAGTTTCTCTCGGTCACCGCCCTGCCAACGAAGACAGCGTTCGACGGGCGTGTTGCGGCAGGGAGCTATCGCGTTGACGATGAAGGCATCGACGCGCAGACCGTCAAACTCGTCGAAAAGGGCTATCTCAAAACGCTCCTTTCCTCTCGCGTGCCAACCAAACGCATCAAGGGATCAAACGGACATCAACGCGGTGGCGGCGCAATGTTCGGCGTCCTCGACCTGTCCAACGCAGACAAGAAGAAGGGGCTCTCCCCTGCCGACATGAAGAAGCGCCTGCTCAAGCTTGTGCGCGACCGGGATCTGCCCTATGGCATGATCGTGCGCACGGCAATGGACCAGAACCTTCTCTTCACCGGCGTCATCCGCCAGCTCGGCAACGAACTACCTGTCGGTCAGGGCGAAGGCAAGCTCGGTCTGCTCGAAGTCGTCCGCCTCTACCCCGACGGCCGAGAAGAGCTGATCCGCGGCGTCGAAGCAGCCGGCATCTCAACGTCGATCTTCAAAGACATCTTGGCGGTATCAACCAACACTGCGGTGCACAACTTCCTGGCACCGGCCGTTATCCCGTCATTCATCACTGGTGGATCTTCCTACCTCATCTCTACGATCCACACTCCAAGCCTTCTGCTTGAAGATGTAGAGATCCGTCCCCTCGAAGGCGATATGCCCAAGCCCCCGACGTTGGCAAGTCCGATGGGAGAGTGATGACGGATGACGGAGTACGGATGACGGAGTACGGATTACGGAGTACGGATTACGGATTACAGAGGACGGAGGACCCATGGATTCCCGCTTCCGCGGGAATGAAGATGCTGGCGTAATTCAGTAATTCAGTAATTCAGTAATTCAGTAACTAACCCTGACTCCAGTATAGACCATTCTCGGGTCCAACGGGCCCCATGCAAGGGATGCGTCGAAAGTCGGACCGAATGGTTGCTCGGCGCCGAGGATTGGGCGTTGCTGGATGAAGTTTGTGGCGTTCTCAAGGCCGATGTAGAGTTCGAACTCGCCGAAGCGGCGTGTGAGTTGACCATTAATCCGCCACCATGCAGGGAACACACCTGATTGGAACTGTGGCGCTGTAGAACCGCTCACCACAGGCAGGCGACCGCTTCCATTCCATGCGATCGTAACGTCGGCCTGCCAGAGCTGGTCCTCTGTGCGATACGATATCGTTGAAAGCAGGCGCCAGCGGCTTGTCATGGGGCGCTGCTGTTCGACGCCGTTAAGGGGCGCGATTATGTCGACCCACCGGGCAGCCATGAGTACCTCCAAGCGCGGGACCGGCGAGTACATCGCCTGCATCATGACGTTGGTGGCGTAGCTGTTTCCCGTGAGATTGCTGATGTGGACCTCGCTGGCGGACCGGTCGAAGTCGATGACGATCTGATTGGTGAACGACGTATGATATGCCTCAGCATCAAGGGTCAGGGGGCGCCCCATCAGCTCAAGATTTGCCGTTGCCGAAGCTCCGAGGTTCCAGGCGTCTTCCGGACGGAAGGCTGATTCGAATATCACTCTGCGGGAGTTGATGTAGGAGGAGAGATTCTCGTTGACGACGTTGGCTACCCGCCAGCCCCTTCCGGCAGAGGCACGAAGTGTCAGATAAGAGTTCGTGGTCCACTTGACGTGAGCGCGCGGAACGGCGCGCCCACCATACAGATTGTGGTGGTCGTACCGAAGTCCGGCAAGCACCGTCAGGTCATCATGCGGCTGCAACGTCAGCTCAGCATAGACGCCTGGTACGCGCTCCTGACGCGTGAACGAAGACCCCGTCAGCGTCTCGTCAACATCATCCATAAGAAAGGACGCACCGGTTACAAGCTTGAAGGCTTCCGAGAACGGCAATGCGGCAACACCACGAATGAGCACCGTCTGCTGCAGACCGGTGGTGGAACGCAGGCCGAAGGCCGACTCGTGGTCATGGTATGAGCCCGACACGACCAGCGACAGACCGCTGCCTTCCATGTCCTCGAACGGATCCAGAATTCCGAACTTGACAAATCCGTCCACCCGGCTGATGTCGGTGGTGATGTCATAGGATCCGCGTATGGAAGAATCAGGATGCACGTGAACGTCTTCGTGATGGCCGAGCACACTCTGACCCGACACGTACCGGTCGCGCAGTCCACGCAGATAGACCTGCCATTCGATCTCATCGTTATTGAACGTCCACCGATGCACGGCGTTGATCTGTCGAAACGTCGGAATGTCCGCAAACCCGTCACCATTGTTGTCCATGGCCATATCCATGACGCGTCCATGCACCATGGTCATGGTGCTGAGTTCGTCGGTGATCTTCTGCGCACCATACAGGTTCAGCTCATATCGCTGCATGGTGTTGGCATAGGCGTTCACGTACAGCTTCGGTGCGGTCTGCGGATTATGCATGCAGATGTTGATCTGTCCGGTGACGGATTCATAGCCGTTGGTGACCGTTGATGATCCCTTGGAGATGCTGATCGACTCCATAAATGGCCCGGGAATGTGATCCAAGCCATAGGGCATCTCAATTCCGCGAATCAGCGGGACGGCTTCGACGAGGAACTGCGTGTAGATCCCGCGAAGGCCGAGCATTTGGATCTGCTTTGCACCGCTGACGGCATCGGAAAAGGAGACCTCTACAGAGGGATTCTTCTCGAATGACTCTGCCAGAGAACAACAGGCGGCCTTTTCCAGGTCACTGCGTCGGATGACCTCGGTTTTGATGGGTGCCGAGGTGATACCCGTCTCTTCGGCCTCTACCACCACTGTACTGCCAATGGTCGGCACCATCTCCACTTCGATACTGTCGGATTCAGGCCGTAATGTCCTCGACACATAGCCCGGCATGCGGATGATCAGCGTGTCGAGCCCTGTTATGCGGGCAATGCTGAAGCGACCCTCGGCATCGGAGCGGGTGCCCGAAGAAGCCCCCTTCCAAAAAACCGAAGCCCCTTTCAGGGGGCTCATGGTGCGGTCCGAATCTGGTCCCCTGACCACTCCAACGAGCTGCTGGGAATGCCCCGTCGCGGAGGCCAAGACCCACGTAACAACAGAACAAACGATAGCCCGTCGAATCACCGCGGCGGTCACTTCAAACCTCCTTTACAAAAGCCGTGGCAATAGTACGGAAATCACCCTGCGATAGTATATTGCAAACTGTGAAACGACTCGGCATCATCCTTGCTCTGGCACTCTGCGTAGTTACCGCACATGCGGTGCAGGTGACGTTGCAGTACTTCCAAGCAAAGTCGAATGGCAATTCGATCATCCTTGAGTGGAAGTCGAATGCCGAGAGCGATATCGCCACTTACGAGATAGAGCGCGCCGGATCGGATAACGTCTTCCGCTACGTAGGAAGTATCAGCGCTAAGGGCAGCAATCAGGCCTACACGTTCACGGACGACGAAGCGTTCGGCAAGCGTGATGGCAACAACGAATCGGTAACACGCAACTACTTCACGTACCGCCTGAAGATCGTTGCCGCCGACAAGAATGCCAGTTATTCGAACTCCGTAGGAGTGGTCCACAACGTTAGCGGTATCAAGCGCACGTGGGGAATGATCAAGGAAATGTTCCGCTGAGCGCTGTGGCTCGTTGGATCCGTCAAAACATGTCGCGAATGGGAGTTTTCCTGTTCGCGTTTTTCTTTTCCATCCCGCTGAGTGCTCAGCAGTCCTTCCCCGACAAATGCGGGTTTGGCCAGCGGTCGCAGAGTGATCGCATCATTGGTCTGAAGCACGGCACGGTGCAGGGTGGACGTCCACTTTGCCAAACTTTTGCCGATAGTAAGAGCGGACGCTTCCGCGTGCATTTCGACACGTCGGGAGTGCACGCTGTGGATATGGCTGACCTCTCGGGTAATGGTCTGCCGGACTACGTCGACGAGTGTCATGCGGCTCTGGAGCATGCCTGGCTCGTGGAAATTGACACGCTCGGATACCTGCCGCCCCCTGCCGATGGAACCGACGGTGGCTCGGCGGCACTGGATGTCTATGTGCGCGATCTCGGTCCATCAGGTTACTACGGCGTGGCAACACCTGATCGGCTGCTCAGACTCACGCCGACCGAGCAGTGGACGTCGTTCATGGAAATCGACAACGATTATAGTGCCGCTGATTCCTCAGCAGGGCGGCCAACGTTCACGACCACTGGACTCGATGCCCTGCGCATCACCTGCGCGCATGAGTTTCACCATACCGTACAGAACGGCTGTTACGCGCTTGTTCCTCAGCATCGAATGCTCTATGAGCTTACCTCGACGTGGATGGAAATGCGCTGCTGGCCAGAGGTGCGTGACTGGGCATACTATGCAACGGTTCTGCTGGAACGCTCGCATGAATGGCCATTGTCACGCTCATCAGGCAGGAACGGCTACGTCTGGGGTTGGTTCGGCAACGTGCTTGCTCCCCTGCCCGGCAACGTGTTACGCTCAATGTGGGAACGCATCGGACAGGGTAGGCCGCCATATGCCGCACTCGTCGAGGCGTGCAAGGCCTCGGGAACAGAGATCGATGAGGTCTTCTGCACGGCCGTAGAGGCACTCTGTCGCACGGGCGTGCGGGGATCTTCCAACGCTTATCTGCCCGGAGCAAGCCAGCTTCCGGAGCTCACTCCATTCGAAAAGCGTGAGATACCGCTCGATGGACTTGAGGTCAGCCGCAGCGCCGCACCGTTCGCTGTGATCCTGACGCAGCTCAGCCTGACGGCTCCGTCGGGCGCGCGAGCCACGGCCGACGTGGTGTTGGCATCAAACAGTGGCGCCGTGCTGGCCAGCGATACGCTCCGGGAACGTCCGCAAACATATCGGTTCCGTCTTACCTCCGAGCCGACGGCCGGAGACGTGCCGATCTCTTCCACGGGATGGGGAGTGCGCCTGCATCCAACCACTCCCGATTACTGTCTGGCTGTTGACGGTATTGCTCTTATTGAGACCGACGTGGCATTCCCGCAGCCACTTGACCGATCGGGCTCGCGCACGCTCTACGTTCCCGTCGGGGGCGTTTCGATCGGCTCAAGCGTGAGCATCTCGATCCTGGATCTTTCGATGCAGCCGGTTCAGCCAAAGGAGTCCGTTGCAACCACTATCTACGAGCGGCGCGTTGTCGCCGAGATCGAGGTCAACCGCGACATTGCCCCCGGAACCTACCTGCTGTATGTCGATGATCGTCAGAGTCCTCCCACGATGCAGAAGATCTTCATCCGATGAACGCTTTGCTCGAGGTCAGGGGGCTTTCCAAGCGCTATGGTGGCCGCTTGGTTGTGAGTGACGTGACCTTCAGCGCTGGTTCGGGTAAGGTCATTGGAATCATCGGCAGCAACGGGTCGGGCAAATCCACGCTCGTAAAGATGATCACCGCGCTGCTTCGTCCTACCGACGGCTCGGTGAGTCTTGCGCTTGATGGCCAGCGCGTACACCAATCAGATCTGCCGCGCATCTGCGGAATGGTCGCCCCCTACCTGCAGATCTACGATGAGTTCGACCCGGCCGAGCACCTTAGACTTCATGCCCAACTCCACGGTACGGCAATCGAAGAAGATCGCATTGATGAAGTCCTGCAAATGGTCGGTCTCGAATCGGCTAAAAACCGCATCATCCGCAGTTTCTCCAGTGGCATGCGCCAGCGCGTCTGTATCGCTTTGGCGATATCGCTGCGGCCACCGCTGCTGGTTCTCGACGAGCCGGGGGTGACGCTTGATGAGTCTGGACGCGTGGCCTTGTCACGCTGCATCGATGCGGCACGCCGCGATGGCACGATCGTGATCCTTGCCACGAACGACGAGCGCGAGCGCGCACTCTGCACGGAGCTGGTTCGCCTTGGTGAACCTGAACCGCAGGCGCACGGAACACGGTAGCGCCCCGGACACAAACCTCGTCGGATCAGTCCTCGCCGAAGTGGCGGAATCGGTATCGAAATGTCAGCAATACAACACGTTGAAGCAACGAAGCGCGACTGTCTTCGGTGAAGACATTGTTGAATGTCCGCGACACCTGATTATTCTGATTGAGCGCATCACGAACGGTGAGCTCCAAGGACCCTTGATCTGAGGCAAACAACGCCTGACTCAGGGAAATGTTCAGCAGGGTGATGTTCTGGTTAAATCCGTCGCTGAGTCCGCCATTGATTCGATTGTTCAGATTGGCGGTCAGATCAAGCCCCTTCCAAAGCGTCCATGTAAGACTGGCTCGATAGCTCATCGTCGAGTACGAGTTATCGAGTCCGGATGCAAGCGTGTTGCGCACATTACCGAAACTGTAGTCAACACCCGCATCAAACCAGAACTCCTCTCCGGGAAAGTAGCTGGTGCTCAATCCGAAGGAGTATCTGTTTGATGTTGCCTCATTGAGGATGCCATTGATAAGCCCGGGCGTAACGTCTCGATCGATGTTGTAGGTCGCACTTACGCGCAGTGGCAATGTATCGATCTGCAAACTGAAGTATCCGAACAAGAATGTGCTCAAGCCCCCTTCAAGATTGACGGGCCGCGTAAGTTGCCTGCCCTGAAGCAAAGGAATCGATTCAACGACCGTATCACGCTCGGCGATCACCGTGCTTGTTCCGATGAGATCGCTCCTGTATGTGACATTGCCAAAGGTAAAGAAGTAGGCATCCAGTGACGGGATCGACCCTTGGATGTCGAATGAAATTCGATGTAGCAGACCCTGCCGTATCGTCGGATTACCTACCGACAGCAACATCGGATTGGAATTGTCAACCACAGCCTGCATCTGGTCTACCGTTGGCAGACGCGTGTCCATGTTGTAGCTGACGGATCCGTAGAGCCCCTCGACGCCAACGAGCGAGAGCGAAAGAGATGGCAGCAGATTGGTGAACGTCCGCGACGTACTTGCGTCGAATGGAAAGGTCGTCACCCCCGAAAGGTCAGCGCGGCGGTACTCCAGATCGGCATTGGCCTTGAACAGACTGTCCTTCCAGTAGAAGCCGGCCTCGCCGCTGTACTGTGAAAGTCTCTGCTCGAACGAATTCGAAAGCGTGGAATCGATATCCTCCAGAAGTCCGGTACCACCCAGGTCCACCCGCGTGCGCCGATTGGCAAGGGCCGCCTTCTGCTCACCGGCGACCTTGAATCGAACACTTGCCTTTGAGGAAAGCGGCTCAGAGTACAAAAGGCTTGGAGCAAAGGAGGATCGAAGCGCGTCCTGCCGCGACAGCTGGTTGACCGAGTCTGCGGCGCTTGTGCCGGCAGAGCGCAATCCGCGTGTGTCATCTCGGCCGGAATTGAACAGATCTGCGGTAAAGGTCAAATAGCGGTTTGGTGTGGAGAAGCGATGACTCAGGCTGAGCGAATTATTCAGTCGTACCCTCGATGATTCGGCATCGGTCACCGATGAGATGCGGCTCAATGTATCGGTGACATCCGATGTGATGCCGCCAAACCGATCGTCAAGGCGCGTCGATTCGAGTCCGATGCGGGTCTGCAGACTCAGCTGGGTAGCCGTGTCGATGTCATACTTCAACTGTGTACGGATCTTGTGCTCCGTGAGCGAGTTCGTTGTGGTGTTGTCCTGACGGTAGATCTGCCCGTTGATCGATGGTGTCACGAACTGTCGAAACAATGATGTGGCTAACTCGGTGGTGTTGTCGCTGACGCTGTAGGATGCGTTCACCTTGAGCGGCCCCTTGAGATTGGAACCCGTGATCGATGCCGATCGTGTGGTCGTGATCCCTCGCTCCGGAGTCATCGTCATTTCGTCGTAGGAGTCATCCGACGAGATCACCTGAAATGATATGTACTCTCCTCCGGTGCCCGATTCCGATCCACCCTGCTCCATGTCATCCGTCGTTGGCATGTCGTACCGGTTGATGTTATTGGTCATGGCCGAAGCCGAGATCCGGTAGGTGGTGTCAAATCGGCTGTATACGGCACCACCCTCATAGCGATCCTTCAGACCGTATCCGGCAGCCCCTTTGCCAAACATGCCCTGACGTTTGTTCTCCATCGTAACGATGTTGATGGTCTTGGTGGTCGACTGTTCGTCGGCACCGGTTACCTTGGCCGCCTCACTCTTGCTGTCGTAGATCTGCACCTTATCGATGATATCGGCCGGCAGATTCGACAGCGTATTCATGGCATCGGTTCCGAAGAACTCCAGTCCGTCGACAAGCACCTTATCGACCTCCTCACCGAAGGCACGAATCTTCCCGTTATCGAAGCTCACCCCGGGTAGCTGCCTGACGAGCTTATCGGCATCGGCGTTGGGTCTGACCAAGAACGCCGCAGCATCATACTCGGTAGTGTCAGCTCGCTGCATGGCCCTGAGACGCGACTGGGTAACGATGATCGGCGCGCCGATGATCGAGCCGGGCGACAAAAAGATGGTATCGAGCTTTCCACCCAAGCTCTCTATCGAGATCGTGTCGGTGAACGACACATAGCCGATGTAACTGACGCGGATGACGTTCTTGCCGTCGCTCACGCCTCGCACCAGAAAGCGTCCGCGCTTATCAGAAATCGCCCCGCTGGCCGTCGAATCGCCAATGCGGGAGATGATGACCGTTGCGCCGTAGAGGCCGGATCGAGTTGTACTGTCGACAACCACCCCCTGCGCCTGACGTCGCTGCGCAACGGCGGTATGAACTGAAATCAGAGCAAGCGCTCCAACGATCGCCGTCACGTACTTCATGCATTACTATAAGTTGTACGAGAAAGAAGAAGGGCGCTTCGCCTAATCACATCTGAGGATGGAAATCGACGAAGCGCCCGCTTGCTGGGCAAAATTCTGAGGTGTTTACGGCTTTACGTTGCCGTTCTGGAAGACGGGGCTTGTGGATTCCTGAACGAATCCGTACGCGCGCAGGTCCACCTCCGGATTGTCCGGGTGCGAGGTCTTGAACTTGACACCACCGCTATAGTTACCCTTGGCAGATGGGACGATCTTGCCGACGATCTCGACCTTGCTCTTGGCCTTGACCACGACGCGTCCCGTGTGGTTGACAACCAGACCGCCGTCGGTCTTCCAATCAGAAAGGGTGATGTCAGAGTCCGAGTTGTTGGAAACTTCCACCTTTGAAACTGCCTCCACGCCCACCTTGAGGTCGTTGAACGAGAAGTACATCGCAGGCAAGAACGACACCTCACGGATCACGTCTGCCTTGAGGTAGAGGTATCCGGTGCGGATGTTCGTGTCCAGACCACTGGCCACTGGCGTGCCGCCGGTGCGGAAGGCCTTCAGAGCATCGTTGCCGGCAAGATCTCCCCATGAGAGAGTGATGCTCTTGGTCAACGATCCTGACTGTGTGGGGCTGATGTTAAGCTTGACCTTCATCGTGCTGACTTCTCCGGGCTTGAGGTCGTACTTATCCGGATCGGTCTTTGTGCAACCGCAACCCGGGCGGACTTCCGTGATGCGCACTGACCGATCGCCGGTGTTCTTCATCTGGATCGTCGCCTCGAGGTAGCCCTCTTTTGGCGGCTTAACCTTGCCCCAATCATATGTATCACCACCGATAACTTCCAGCTTTGGCTGGGCAAATGCCGCTACCGTGGTGAAGAGGGCGACGGCAAAGCAGAGTACTATGCGGTTGAACATGACGAGAACCCCGACAGATGTTGAATGTTTTGCAATGCGCAGTTGACGAACGCACCACAAATATAGTATCGACCCGGCTACCGCCCCTTCATCAGGCGCACACCGAGGCCGAACCAGAAATACTTCCACGAATGGCTCGACGAGAGAGTGCTCAGGCTATAGCCGAAATTCACCGACGGCTCGATGTAAGTACCAACGGAAAGGGGCAGGTCGTAGCCAATGGAGACATTCGGCTCGATGAACACCGATGCCGCGTCGGCCAGCCCTTCGGTTGGCAGCGTCAGAACTCTCTGGCCATCGGCGAAGGTATCTTCGGCTGGACCTATCACGACCTCACGATTGGTCATGGAGGCACTCAAAAGGAAGGCGCTACGCACACCCGCCGAGGCCACCACCATCGAGGAACCCAACCGCTGACGCACCGATGCGCCGATGGCCAGATAGGATGTCTTAACATCCAACTCATAACGCGTCACAAGTGGTCCGCGTCCAACTCGAGGCAGCTCTTGCTGCGCGGCAGCAAAGGAAACAGACTGCAGCTGGAGCGACAGATCAAACCCGAGGGCTCTCGTTGGGGCGATCCATGACTCCCCGACCAGCGCGATGCGCATTGGCAGACTGGTACCCGACTCATAGGTGCAGCATGCATTCGGAACGTCGACCTCGAGATACGGAAGCGATCCTGTATGCGACCCGCGCCCAATGCCGAGCTCCAGACCAATGAAGTTGCGCGGAGCCTTGTATGGCCGACGCGGAGACGGTTGCCAGTCGAATCCCTGCGCAAAACCGGATGCGGCTGAGGCCGCCAGGATCAGAACCATGAGAACGTGCTTCTTCATCGGCGCACCACGAGGGGGATAGAGAGCACGGCATCAGCCGAGCGCACCAGCACAGTGTAGGTTGATGGTGGCACGCCCGAAACATCGACCGGAATGATGTCAAGGGGCTGCGCCGTTACCACTGGCATCGGATCAGTGACGCCCCTTCCAAGAGCATCGACAAGTTGGATCGTGAATGCTGATCCGGGCGCCGACGAAAGGGCGATTGTGGCCACGTCCTGCGCCGGATTCGGCAGCACGCCGGCACGAAATGCTCGTCCGGACAGGGTCTTATAGGAAAGCCCGCAGACCGAATCAATGTAGTACGTTCCGCCCGAGATGTTGAGCGGATACAGGCGCGGACAATCCACCGAGCCAAACTCCGTGGTATCGGCCACGAAGGAGATCAACGTCGAGAACGAGTCGGCCAGGAATGTGGCGAACCTCAGCATCACGAGTGTATCGCTCGGCGGCGCGTCCTGCGCAAAGCCGAGCCGCAGGCGCGTGCGCCCCGGTGATGATTGGGCCTGCACCTGGGCCGACTCGGAGGCAGTGCCAGTCCGGATAGCCCCCTGAAAGACAAGTGCTTGAGGATCATAGGTCAGCTCCACGGTCGCAGAGCGCAGAACGCGCGCGTCGTACCCCTTCGCAATGACCGGAATTGCAATGATCGAACCCGGACGGCTAGATACGAACCGGGGTACTTCGACACTGAGCGTGTCCGGCTCGGCAATCGCAGCCCTGATGCGAAATGTCCGGCGGCGTTCGCCGCTGGCCGACCAGAGCGTGATCAACCCCTCGGCCGTGCCGGTGAAGTTCTTCGAAAGTTCAACCTCAAGACGCACCATGCCTCCGGCTGCGATCGTGAAGCCTCCCGGAGACACCCGGGTGGCGGTTCCGGACGGCGTAACGGTAACGGAATCGATCACCGCTGTCGTGGTAGATGTATTACGAACCTCAAAGACCCCAACGAGGCGATGACTGGTGCATTCCTTGCGCGTTGTCAGAGTACCGAGATCAAGAAGTTCCGGCGTGATGCTGAAGATCGACGTAGCACGTGCGGCGACGACGAAACGGCGAACCCGCGCCGTGTCAGGTACACATCCATAGCCTCGTCGGGCGATGTTTGTATGAACCAGCAGGTCGGCCACGTGGCGCAGATCGGCATCTGCATCGAAGCGAACGATCATGGTGTCTGTAGTCCCAACCGGGATGACCGATGAGAACGGACGCACAACCGTTAGGTACGGCGATGGTAGTCCCAATTCGGCGATCCGAACGCTGTCGACGCCGATGTCGACGTTGCCCTCATTGCTAATGACAACACCAAACGTTATACCGCCGGCGCCGGCGGCAACGTTGCTGATGTCGATCGTGTCACGTCCGCGGCGCAACACATCGCCCCCTCCCGACAATGGAACGAGGCTCTGCAGCTCAATCTGCTGTTCAACCCCGATGCCGCTGACCTGTAACACGTGGACCGAGTCAGAAGCATTGTCCGGATTCGAATACACGATCACGAAATCTGCACTGTCACGTCCTCGGTCAAGGGGCTGGTAGCGCGCCTTCCACGACACATCGGTTCGCTCGGGAATGCGTAGCTGAGGGAACGTGTCGACGATGATCTCGGGTCGCCCCATATACGGCGTCCGCACTCGCGTCTGTTGCCGTGCAATACTGATGCCGATGGTGCTGAGATTCGACACCGGGATCGTATCGCGCTTGGCACATGCCGAATTGACATAGACCGAATCGAAGGCGATCCAAGTATCGAGAGTACCGAGTGCTCGGGGCGTCTTGCGGGCCAGCATCCGGAAGGTGTGTGATTCGACAACGGGACCGTTCAGAGTGTCGAGGACCTGCACAACAAGGTCGACATCCACCAACGTGTCAACAAACTGCGGAAGCTGAGCGGCATTGTAGTTGATCGAAATCGTATCGCGCCGCTGCGACTGCAGAATGGTCACTGTGGTGGGGCTGACGAGGAACTCATCAATGATCGGCGAGGTCGTGCCCTGCCGGTTGAGTCGGACGGTGCGCACAAACACGTCAGCCGAAGTGGCGTTACGAAGTACCACTCGACGCTGAACGGCAATAGTGCTCGGGATCACCCCGAAGGAGATGACGCGGCTTTCCTTGTTGGCGTCGTCCCAGTACAGTTCGACCTTCTGTGCCAAAATCGAGCCCGATGCCAAGAGCATCAGGACCACACAGCCGAACCACCTTAGCATGGGAATCAGGCGCCTGTTACCTCTACCACGTGCTGTAGACCGACAGCAGCTGCGTGGTGAACAGACCGAGGACGATGCTGGCCGTTGCGGCCACAACCAGCGAGATACCTGCCATGCCGGCAGGATTTGGTTCGTGATGAGCCTGTGACTCGGAGAAGTACATCTTCACGATGAGGCCCAGGTAGAAGTAAGCGCTTACGATCGATGAAAGCACCGCCACCAAGGTCAGCCACAGGAATCCCGCATCAATGGCGGCCACGAAGAGCAGGTATTTGCCGAAGAAGCCGGCAAGGGGCGGAATGCCTGCCAAGGCGAACATGAACACCGCCATGGCAAAGGCAAGCACCGGCTCGCGCTTGGCAAGTCCGGCATAGTCGCTGATCTCGAGGTGCTGTTCGTTTCCACGCTCAAGAATGCCAACGACCACGAAGGCACCAAGCTGCATGAAGACGTAGGACGTGACGTAGAACACGATCGCCGAACCACCGGCATGCGTGTTGGCCACCAAGCCCATAAGGAGATATCCGGCGTGCGCAACCGACGAGTAAGCGAGCATGCGCTTGACGTTTGTCTGAGATATCGCCGTGATGTTGCCGATCAGCATGGTCACTGCGGATACGATGGCAAGCATGTTCTGCAGCTTCGGTGTGAGCGCATTTCCATGAGGCATCAGAGCCCAGAAGACCGTGATGAATGCAGCAAATGCGGCGGACTTTCCGGCTGTGCTCATGAAAGCCGTCACAACCGATGGGGCCCCTTCATAGACATCAGGCGCCCACTGGTGGAACGGGAATGCCGCGACCTTGAAGCCAAGGGCCACTGCCATCAGCACGGCACCGATCGAAAGCAGTGCCGGGAAGTTCACTGCACCGGTGGCAATGTTCTTGGCAATGATGTCATACTGAAGCGAACCGGTAGCGCCATAGATGAGCGCCATACCGTACACCAGGAAGCCCGATGCGAACGCGCCCAACAGGAAGTACTTGAGTCCGGCTTCGATGCTTCGAGAATTGGTGCGGAAGAATCCTGCCATTACATAGAATGAGATCGACATGAGCTCAACGCCGACGAACAACACAAGAAGGTTGTTGGCGTGGGCCATGAACATCATGCCTGCAACGGCAGATACAAGCAGAGTATAGAACTCATCGAGCTCGGCATTCTCGCGTTGCAGATACGGACGTGCAGCAAGCATCGTCAGCAATCCGGCACCGCAGAAGAGCACATCAAAGTAGTTCGGGAAGCCCCCTAACGTGACCATTCCACTGAAAGCCACATTCTTGTGTCCGGCCGTTAGAATAGCCAGCAGCGCAGTGCCGCACAGCGTCGCCACATAGTAGCCGAAGATCAGACGCGTGTTGTTGCGAACAAACGCCTGGATGACAATACCGACCGCTCCGAGAGCAAGCCAGATGACGATCAGCGGAAGCGATCCAAAGAAGTCGATGTTCATTGAGAGGTCCTCGATCTCGGGTTCAGCGGTGCGTGTTCGTTGAGTGATGCGCTTCGGTCTTGGCAGCACCAGTGGTGATGGTTGGCGCCGACTTTGCCGGGTCGCTCACCCATTGGACGACGGCCTTGACGCCGCCTTCCGAGAAGTTCATAAGGGGCTTGGGGTTAACGCCGAGCCAGATGCAGAGCAAAGCCAACGGCACCAGCTGCCAATACTCACTGCGATTCAGATCACGCAAATGGTGGTTCTCGGCGTTGTCGTTGGTGCCGAACATCACACGCTGGAACATCCACAGCAAATAGACGGCTGCGAAGATCACGCCGCTGGCGCTGACAATTGCATATACCTGCGAGCCGAGCGTAGCACTCTTGAATGCGCCGAGAAGCGTCAGGAACTCGCCAACAAAACCGTTGAGACCCGGCAGACCCACCGAAGCGAACATTGCGATGGCGAACAGGACGGCAAAGCGAGGCATGACCTTTGTGATGCCACCATAATCGGCGATCTCGCGCGTGTGACGACGCTCATACAGCACGCCCACGCAAAGGAAGAGCATCGGAGTCGAGATTCCGTGGTTCACCATTTGCAGGACCGCACCCTGAACACCCTCGGTTGTGACCGAAAAGATTCCCAGTACCACGAAGCCAAGGTGGCTGACCGATGAATAGGCAACGAGTTTCTTGATGTCCGTCTGCACCATCGCCACAAGGGCGCCGTAGACAATGCCAATGACGGCGAACACACTGATGAGCTCAGCAAAATGAACCGATGCCTGCGGGAACAGTCCGAGGTTGAATCGGATCAGACCATACGTGCCAAGTTTCAGAAGCACACCGGCAAGGATGACCGAGCCGGCAGTAGGTGCCTGCACGTGCGCGTCAGGAAGCCACGTGTGCAGAGGGAAGAGCGGAACTTTGATCAGGAAGGAGATCGCAAATGCCCAGAACAGCAGCTGTTGGACATTGAAGCCGACCTGAGAACCGATGACCTGGAGCTTGGTAAGGTCTGCCGTGAAACCGTGTCCTGCCCAATGCGACTCAAGACCCAGCCATACGATGGCAACCAGCATCAGCAGCGAACCGACAAGAGTGTACAAGAAGAACTTGATCGCAGCATAGATGCGATCCTTGCCGCCCCAAATGCCGATGATGAAGTACATCGGAATAAGGATCAGCTCCCAGAACACATAGAACAGGAACGTATCCCATGCCACAAACACTCCCGTCATACCGAACTGCAGCAGCAGCATCAGAACGTAGTATTCCTTGACGCTCTTTTGGATCGGATCGAACGATGCCAGAAGGGCGATCGGCATGATCAGCGTCGTCAGCAGCACCAGCGGCAGAGAGATCCCGTCAACGCCGATCCGGAATCCGGCGTCGAGCGCCGTGATCCAGGGCTGATTGACCACGAACTGCAGGGCCGTGCTCGAGGCATCGAACGACGGGATCAACAGCAGCGACATCACGAAGGTGACTAACGAGAACACCAGTGCGGTTCGCTTAATCGCCGAAGTCTGATCGCGTTGGATGAACAGAATGGCGAGCGAACCCAGTAGGGGCCCGAACAAGGTTACAAGCAGCGCTGACACGCCCATACTTCTATGGTTCCGTCTGTAGTGTCACTTACCGTTACGACAAGCCGCAATATAGCAAACGGCCTGCGTCGGGCCGTCGGGAAACCGAAGCTCAGCGTGCGTAGGTTTGCACATTATGAGCAGTTCCTCTCGATCGACATTGATGATCGTCGGACTCGGCAATCCTGGACAGGAGTATGCCCGGACGCGTCACAACATCGGATTCATGGTGCTTGATGCCTTCGCCGAGGCGTGTTCTGTGGCATGGGCGCATCCGTCTTCCCTCTATGACGAGGCTCGCGTGCGACATGCCGGCGTAGAGTTGGTTCTCATAAAGCCCCTTACCTACATGAATTTGTCAGGGCGGGCAGTCACGAAACGCTCGCGAGAGCTTTCTATCGGGCCGGCGCACATCATCGTCATCACCGACGAGTACAACTTCCCTGTTGGCAAGATCCATCTCAGGCAAGGGGGCAGCGCAGGAGGACACAATGGCGTGGCATCGGTGATCGACGAGCTTGAGTCAGCGAATTTCTGGCGCCTTCGGTGTGGCATCGATCGGCAGTTCGGGCCGGGCCAGCTGGTGGACTACGTTCTGTCTGAGTTTGATGAGAGCCAGAAGCAGGCGCAGGCGGAGATGATCCAGAAGACTTGCGAAGCGATCCGCCAGATCGCCAAGTCCGGCCCATCCATGGCCATGCAAAAGATCAATACTGCTGGTCCGAATGCAGGGGGCTGATCAGCCCTCATCCAATCGTAGATAACCGTCGTTCTTCACCACGCGCTGGATCATGTCGGCCTTGTCAACCGAAGGCATAACGTCATCATAGTGAGTTTTCAGCAGCGTTAGCCGCGTGTTCTCGTCACGCAGTTCAAGAAGCATTTGACGTTGCATCTTGCTCAGACCCGACTTTGGTGCCATGTCAAACGACGGCGCAGCCGAAAGCACATCCTCAGTCAACGTTGGTGCCGCCAGACCATAGACGAGGCTAACAATACGATTGTACGTTTCCAGGACAGATGCGCAGAGCGCAGCATCGTAATCGAGGCTTGAATCAAGGTATTCCTCGACGTTGGCGACCGTATATGGATGGTCGGTGGGAACGAGGTCAAGGACCTTGTACCTGGCAACTCCCTCAACGACAATGTCCATCCGCCCATCCGGATATTTCTCGGCGATGTCGACCACCAGAGCCGAGCAACCAACGGAGTGCAGCTGGCCGTTATCGATCAGGTTGATCCCAAACTCCGAACCTCGCTCAATGCACTCGTTAATGAGTGCCTTGTAGCGAGGTTCGAAGATGTGAAGCGGATATCGGACCTGCGGAAAAAGAACGATGTCCAGTGGAAACAGTCCAAGGGTCATCAACGAAGCTTGAGATAACGGTCGTTGATGCGACCCCAGTGCAGGTTGTTCAGAAACGCGTCGATATAACCGGCACGTCCCGGACCGCTCTTGTGATAGTAGGCGTGTTCGAACACGTCACATGCTACAAGCGGCAGGCCGCCCCAAATGGCGCCATAGTGATGCTCATCGACGAGTACGTTCAGGAGTCTTCCCGAATAAAGTGAATCGATGCACAGCACGCCCCATCCGGAAAGCTTTGCTGCGAGTGCAGATGCCTTGAAGTCGGCCTTCCAAGCATCGAATGATCCATACTCCTGTTCGATGGCAGCCAGCACGTCCGGACCTTTCGACGGGTCACCGTCACCGCCCATGACTTCCCAGTAGACGTCGTGCAGGACCGTACCGGCATGGTTCCATGTAAAGCGTCGCTTGAGTTCACCAACGTCGCTCCAGTTGCCATTTGCGGAGGCACGATCTGCGTTCTGAAGACCGGCTTCGATCTTGTTCAGGAACGTCACGTATCCCTTGTGGTGGGTGTTGTAGTGCCAGTCTGTTGTCTCGGGAGAGATCACGTCCTTGAGCAGTTCCTTTGCTTCCTCGTCGCTGTACGGACGTGGATTGAATTTCCATTCGTAGGCCATGTGTACCTCAGGGTTGGATGATGAAGTGATGTGTCGATCGATCAGACGCCGAAACTGCTTCCGCAGCCGCAGGTCTTGGTGGCATTGGGGTTGTTGAAGGTGAATCCCTTCCCCATCAACCCGTCGCTGAAGTCCAGCGTCATGCCCATAAGGTAGAACATGCTCTTGGCATCGATAAAGACGCGCACCCCGTCGGCATCGAGCACAAGGTCATTCTCCTTGGCCGTCGCATCGAATCCGAGTGTGTACGACATGCCGGAGCAGCCCCCTCCCTTGACGCCGAGGCGCAGACCATAATCATCGGCGATGGAGTTCTGCTCTTTGATCTTCTTGACCTCGACGATGGCCTTTGATGTGATAATGATGTTGTCGTTCTCGTCCGTTCCGGTCACACCGGTTGGGATCGAAACAACGTCGTCTCCGATCATGGTGACGCTCATAAAACCTCCAATTGAACGAATTCTCGAGGAGCAGCCAGCTCGGCAATGCTCATCGATTTGAATGTTGATTGAATGCGATCTTGCAGACGACCCAGCGGCTCCTTGATCGTACAAGCATGTTCAGCGCTGCATGACGTATGGTCGGTGCTCTGGCAATCCACCAAGGCCTTGCCTGCCCCCTCCATCACTTCGATGATCTCGGCAATACTGATGCTGCCAGCCGCACGCGCCAGAGTGTAGCCACCGGTTGAACCCGCATAGGAGCGGATCAATCCATGGCGGGCTAGCTGTTGCAGCACCTTGGCCACAAGAGCCTGGGAGATATCGTAATGAGATGCAACATCCTTGGCCGAGACAATGCTGTCCGGCTTGGTGGCCATGTCCTGCATGGCCAGCAAAGCATACTCTATGCGCTTTGAGAGGCGAACCATAGCAAACGCTTACTGGTCGTAGTCGGCAAAACAGTCATCAGACGTCGGGTGCGCCTGACACGTGAGAATGTATCCGTCGGCGATCTCGTCATCCGACAGCGCCTCGCGCTCGTCCATGACGGCCGTGCCGGAGACCAGACGCGCCCGACATGTGCAGCAGGCACCGATCTGGCATGCGTACGGAGGATCAAGATTTGCCCGCTGGGCAGCCGAGAGAATGGTCTCGTCAGGCTCGACGTTGAACTCATGATCCTGACCGTAGAGACGCACCTTGACGCGTCGCGAAATGAGTTGTGAAGATTGTTCCATGTGCTCCATCAGTTACGGTGTTGTTGCCTGGCGAGGTGATGACGAAAATGACTCAATGTGAATGTGTTCGGACGCAACCCCAATCATACTCAGTGAAGAGCTGACCAGATCGATGAATCCCGGAGGCCCGCAGATGGCATACTCAGCTGACCCATCAATTGCACGCACCTGCTCGGCGCACTCAACGATGTCACCGGCAGCAAGGCGTCCGGGTCGAATTTCTCCGATGTCGGCAAGAGCTGCATCTGAAGCATCTTCAAGCGCGAAACTAACCTGCAAACGCTCAGCATACTTTTCCTTTAGCTGTCGCAGCTCATGAGCAAACATGGTGTCAGCCGCCGATACATTCGCAAAGATCAGCCGAACCTTGCTGAGCGGCTCCGCGTACAGCACCGACGTGGCGATTGACAGCAGCGGCGTGATACCACTGCCGCCGGCAAACAGCACGAAACTTCTCTGCTGCTCCGACGAAAGCTCGAAGGTGAACGCTCCCGTCGGCGGTCTCACCAGCAGCATCGATCCCGGCTGAAGGAGCGACTGAATATGGGCAGCCACCAGTGATGTGTCCGTGCGCTTTACGGCGATGGTAAGGGGCTGACCCGCCTCCGGACTGGAGCAGAGAGAAAAAGCATGATCCTGCTCAACACCATCGATAATGACGCGGAGCATCACGTACTGACCGGCGCGATAAGCAAACACGTCTTGCAGGTTCTCCGGCACACGGAGCTGAGCAACACGGGCGCGTGGCGTGGTGTCCCACGCGCGCTCAACCTGCAGGCTATGGAATGTCTTTGCCATGCTTCAGTACAGGCCGATGGAAAAGAGTGCCGCCTCGCTCATCATGGTCTTGTCCCACGGTGGATCAAAGGTCAATTCAAGATTCACAGACTCTACGCCCTCTACACCGCGGGCTGCCTGTTCAACTTCGCGCGGCAGGGACTGCGCCGATGGACAGTTCGGCGTCGTCAGCGTCATAGTGATATGAACGTTGGTCTTGTCTTCGATTCTTACTTCGTAGATCAGCCCGAGCTCATAGATGTTGATCGGGATCTCAGGATCGTAGATGGTCTTGATGGCATCGATCACCTTGTCGCGCAGATTTGGCTCGTGCGCCGATGTCGACTCCTGCAGGGCTGCAGCTGTTGGTTCATCGATCATGATGACGTCCTCATACTGAATGCAACGGCATAGAGACGGATCTGCTTGAGCATGCTGGCAAGACCGCTCGACCTGTTCTGTGATAGGTGTTGCACGAGCCCGAGACGCTCGGCAATGTCCTTTGGCGCGGCAAGGATCTCCTGCGGCGTACGATCCTGCATGATGCGAACCACAAGCGCCACAAGCCCCTTGACAATGAGAGCATCACTGTCGGCACTGAAGTGGATCCTGCCATCTGCCAGCTGCGGGTAGAGCCACACCTGAGATTGGCATCCCTTGACGATGAAGTCCTCCCGTCGAAACTCCTCAGGGTAGGGGGCGAGCTCTTTGCCCATCGCCATGATCGCTCCGAAGCGCTCCTCCCAATCGGGCAAAGCCTCTAGCATTGCTCCGATCTCGTCGGTCAGCTCCGATATGGTCTTGGTGCTTTGCATGTCAGCGCAGTACGGTTAACGCACGATCCAGTGCGGAGAAGAAGAAATCGACCTCGTCCGTGCTCGTGTAAACCGCTGCCGAGACGCGTACGCTTCCGGATGTTGAGAAGCGCGCCGTGAGTGGCATGGTGCAGTGATGACCAGTGCGAACGGCAACGCCATGCGCATCGAGCATCAGGCCGAGGTCCTGCGAGTGCACACCGTCGACGCTGAAACTCACGATGCCGGAATGACCCTGATGAGTGCCATGCAGTCTGATGCCCTCGCGAGATGCCAGACCGGAGGTCAAACTCAACGTCAGTGCATGCTTGTGCGCGATGACAGAAGACATGTCGAGCGAATCACGCCACGAGAGTGCCGCGGCAAGGCCAATAGCCCCTTCAATGTTGGGCGTTCCGGCCTCAAAGCGCAGCGGACCCTCGGCATAGGTTGTCTTGTCGAATGTGACCGACGTGATCATCGATCCCCCACCCTGATACGGCGGAAGCGATTCCATCAGACGGCCTCGAATGAATGCCACTCCAATGCCCATTGGTCCATAGACCTTGTGGGCCGAGAACACCAGTGCATCACAACCGATCTCGTTGACGTCGATGTTCATTCCGGAGATGCTCTGGGCCGCATCAACGATGAACTCTGCGCCCACGCCATGGGCCATGGCCGAAAGGCGGTGGACATCGTTGGCCGTGCCGAGCGTGTTCGAAACATGTACGATCGAGACGATGGCCGTCGAATCGTCGATGATCTGCTCTGCGACCTGCATGTCGAGAAGGCCGTGATCATCGACAGGAATCACTCGGATCTCTGCGCCTGTTCGGTCGCGCACCATCTGCCACGGAACGATGTTGGCGTGGTGCTCCATCTCGGAGATGACGATGTTGCGACGGTGGCCCCTTTCGAAGCGGCCTGACATGGTTGCTGCCAGCAGATTCAAAGACTCAGTGGTACCGCGCGTGAACACGATCTCCTCGGCCGATGCACCGATGCTCTCGGCAACGCGACGTCGTGCCGATTCAAACATCGTCGTCACCTCCGAACCTAGAACATGTCCGGCACGGTGCGCATTGGCATTATGATTCCGATAGAAGTCAGCGATCGTATCGATGACAACGTTCGGCTTCTGCGTCGTGGCTGCATTGTCGAGATACACCAGTGGCTTGCCGCCATGCACCGTGCGATGGAGAATCGGGAACTCCGTTCGCAGCGCTGCGACATCAAGCAAGGGGGCTGATGGTTCCACGCGGTGCATCAAAACAGAAGTGACTCGGCAGAAAGTTTGCGAGCAATCCTATGCGTGAGCAATTCGCGCAGACCATCAAGCGTGATCTTCTCGACGACCTCCGTAATGAAGGCGTATGTAAGAAGTGCCTTGGCCATGTCCTTGTCGATGCCACGCGAGCGGAAGTAGAAGATTGCCTCATCGTTGACCTGGCCCATCGTTGCCCCATGCGAACACTTGACGTCGTCGGCCCAGATCTCAAGCTGCGGCTTTGCCTGCACCTGAGCCTTTGGGCTCAGTAGCAGTGTGTGATTTGATTGATAGGCAGTGGTCTTCTGCGCCTGCGGGCGCACATAGATCTTGCCGTTGAAGACGCCCGATGATGTTCCGTCATAGATGCCTTTGTAGAGCTCTTCGCTATGACAGTGCGGCAGCATGTGGTCGACCACCGTGTGGTTATCTGTGTACTCGTTCTCTGCCAATAGGCTCACACCGTAGAGGAAGCCCTGACTTGACGGTTCGCACAGACGCACGGCCAGGTCATTGCGGACAAAACGTCCACCAACGCTTAGCGCATGAGATGTGAACGATGCGTCTCGATGCACATCAGCCGTGACGGATGAGATCGAGCGGGCCGACTCAGAATCATCGGCAATCTTATGATAGCGTACGTTGGCTGCAGCTGCGACCGAAAACTCCACAACGGTGGCATCCAAAACTATGGATGGTCCGGAAGCATGATGTGATTGGATGATGTCGGCCTCGGCACCTTCATGAGCAATGACAAGGATGCGCGGGGCGACAAGCATCGGCTGCTGACCCGAAGTGGTCTCGATCGAAACATGGATCGGTAGCTCCAGCGCAAGACCCTTGGCAAGACGGATGACGATACCGCTCTCGAGCAGTGCCGTGTTAAGAGCAACAAAAGGGTTCGCATGCATCGGAGCACCGGCACTGAGTGCCGCGGCTACGCCAGCATCTGATTCGACCAGCTCCGGCGTCAGCTCGATCACTTCAAGGCCGGCCGGCAGCTGCGGTGCATCAACGCTCACGATGCCATTGAGGACGCGTATGCTGATGTGTTGACCGAGTGCGTCACGCACTTCTGCGGCTGAGACCACTGCGGGAGCAGAGGCTGAGCTCGCATCCCAGCGCATTGGCGCATACGAGTAGTCAAGACCGATGAACGGGAAAACGTTGGTGTACTTCCACTCCTCGTGACGCGTCGTCGGGATGCCCATGCGGACAAACTCCCTGAGCCCGTCTTGTCGCAGGGCACTCAAACGCCCATGCCCACCCATTGAGACGTCGCCACCGGCATGTGCCGGAACAAGGTTCTGTACAAGTTCGACTAGCGCGTGCTGAGACATTTAGGCCTCCACCGACGCTTCCTGCTTGAGCCAGTCATAGCCGCGTTGCTCAAGCTCCAGCGCAAGCGACTTGTCTCCCGAGCGCACAATGCGACCGTTCCACAGCACGTGCACGAAGTCGGGCACGATATGATCCAGCAGACGCTGGTAGTGCGTGATAACAACGGTTGCATTGTTCGGACGCCGTAGGGCGTTCACGCCCGAGGCAACGATGCGCAGTGCGTCGATGTCCAGACCAGAGTCGGTCTCGTCAAGCACCGCAACCACCGGATCGAGCATTGCCATCTGGAATATCTCATTGCGCTTTTTCTCGCCCCCTGAAAACCCTTCATTGAGCGAACGCTGCAGGAACGATGGGTCCATCTCTACCAGGGCCATGCGCTCACGCATAAGGGCCAGGAATGCCGCCGGTTCAAGGGGCTCTTCACCACGGTGCTTGCGCACTTCGTTGACGGCGGTCTTTACGAAGTTGGCAGTCGACACACCGGGGATCTCAACCGGGTACTGGAAGGCCAGAAACAGGCCTTCACGGGAGCGCTCTTCGGGAGAGAGCTCCAGGAGTTCTTTGCCCTGAAAGAGAACCGATCCGCCGGTGACGGTGTAGTCTTCCCTGCCTGCTAGGACAGAGGCAAGCGTCGACTTGCCGGACCCGTTAGGTCCCATGATGGCATGAACTTCGCCCGGGTTAACGGTCAGATCGATCCCTTTGAGGATCTCTCGATCATCGATCGATGCACGGAGGTTGGTGATCTGCAACAGTGGTGTCATCCGACGCTTCCTTCGAGTGAAATGGCAAGTAGTTTTTGTGCTTCGACGGCGAACTCCATCGGAAGCTGATTGAGAACCTCGCGGGCGTATCCGTTGACGATCAGCGCTACGGCAGCTTCGGTATCGATCCCGCGTTGATTGCAGTAGAAAAGCATGTCCTCGCCGATCTTCGACGTCGTTGCCTCATGCTCAACGATGGCACTGCTGTTGGCTACCTCGAGATATGGGAAGGTGTGCGCTCCGCACGCGTCGCCAATGAGCAGCGAGTCGCATTGCGAGAAATTGCGCGCCCCTTGCGCCACCGGCAGAACCTTGACAAGTCCGCGGTAGGAATTCTGCGACACGCCGGCCGAGATGCCCTTGGAGACGATCCGAGAGCGTGTGTTGCGACCGATGTGGATCATCTTGGTTCCGGTATCGGCCTGCTGCTTGTTATTGGTCACGGCCACGGAGTAGAACTCGCCGATCGAATTGTCTCCCTTGAGGATGACGCTCGGATACTTCCACGTGATGGCCGATCCGGTCTCTACCTGCGTCCAGGAGATCTTACTGTCGACCCCTGCGCAGATGCCGCGCTTGGTGACGAAGTTGTAGATGCCACCCTTGCCGTCCTTATCACCCGGGAACCAGTTCTGCACGGTCGAGTATTTGATCTCGGCACGGTCATGTGCGATGAGTTCCACCACTGCGGCATGGAGCTGATTCTCGTCACGCTGCGGTGCTGTGCACCCTTCGAGGTAGCTCACGTAGCTTCCCTCGTCGGCAATGATGAGTGTGCGCTCGAACTGACCCGTGTTGCGGGCGTTGATACGGAAGTAGGTGCTCAATTCGATCGGGCATCGCACACCCTTGGGGATGTACACGAAGGAGCCGTCACTGAAGACGGCACTGTTCAATGCCGAGTAGAAGTTGTCGTTTGTCGGCACTACGGTGCCGATGTACTTGCGAACCAGCTCGGGATGCGTCTCAAGTGCTTCGCTGATCGGACAGAAGATGATGCCCAGTTCTGCGAGCTTTTCCTG
Source organism: Candidatus Kapaibacterium sp. (assembly GCA_018882895.1). Taxonomy (GTDB): domain Bacteria; phylum Bacteroidota; class Ignavibacteria; order Kapaibacteriales; family Kapaibacteriaceae; genus UBA10438. The sequence continues at coordinate 26,681 of VERF01000005.1, read as the reverse complement.
GAAAGTCGTCTTGACGCTCACCGAGTCGAGCACCACGTCAACGGCGACGCCGGCAAGCACTTTCTGCTCCTCCAGCGGAATGCCGAGCTTTTCGAACGTGGCCAGGATCTCCGGGTCGACTTCGTCGAGAGAGTTCAGTTCCGGCTTCTTCTTTGGTGCCGCCCAGTAGATGATGTCCTGAAAATCCACCGGCGGGTAGTCCACATTCGGCCACGTCGGCTCTTTCATGGTCAGCCACTGCTCATAGGCCTTTAGCCGCCACTCGAGCATCCATTCCGGCTCGTTCTTCTTGGCGGAGATGAAGCGGATGACGTCGTGGTTGAGCCCCTTCGGCAGGAGTTCCTGCTCAATGTTAGACGTGAATCCGTACTTGTATTCACTTGAGACGACTTCGTCGAGTACTGTTTGCTGGTCCATAGGCGTCAAATATACGACTAAATTAGTCCTAGTTTGGTGCAGAACAACGGACGCCCTATGCGAAACGCCCCTTCCGCGCGCTGAAACAGGCGAAAGGGGCGCTTGGTTCCCGGTCAACCGGGAAACATGAGAAGTGCTACTATCAGCGGGCGATCACCAGTCTACTGCGTGCCGCAATAGCCCCATCAGTATACTCGATGAAGTACATCCCGGCAGCGAGCATGTTCGTGGCCAGGCGCGCATCGAAGGATCCGGTGGATGACTGAACAGCTTGAGCTGCGAGCCTGTTGCCGTTCAGATCTACGATCGACAAACGGGCGGCGGCACTCGGGATCGCATCCAGAGAGAACCGCACCGTGACGTCGGCGTCGGCGGGGACCGGACCAACCACGCGCAGGATTGACGAACCTGACAGTTCTTCATCGACCGACGTTCCGCCCATCACCACAACAGTTGCTGCGGAACTCGTGACCGTTCCGCAACCTCCGGTCACGGCACAGGTGTATTGTCCTTCATTGGCCTTGGTTGCGGCAGAAACGGTGTACTCGGCGGTAGTTGCACCGGCGATCTCGACGCCGCTCTTGCTCCATTGGTATGAAAGTGTCGACCCCGTGGCAGCAACCGAGAGTGTGAACGGCTTGCCCTCGTCAACGGTCATACCGGCAGGCTGGCGGGTGATCTCCGTTGGTGTTCCGAACGAGACCGATGCCAAGGCGGAGGTGACGCTCGGCGTGCATGTGCCTGAGATCAAACAGTCATACTTGCCCACACTGCTGGCATCAACAGCGGCAATGGTGTAGGTGGCATTGGTGGCACCCGGAACGTTCACGCCCGCCTTGCGCCATTGATACTTCAGACCCGCCCCACCGGCCGTTATCGAGAGTGTTGCAGACTTGCCGCCACAGGCGGATACGTCCACAGGCTGCTTGACGATCGATGGTGGACTTGATATCGTGAACGGAGTGAGAAGTTCGCTCAGGTGACCCTGGATGGTTGTGACGCGCACCACGTACTGTCCTGTGGGCAGCGCCGGCACTTTCCAGAGGTAGCTCCGGCCGCTTACGTTCTTGGCGACATCGTTCCACACGTTCGATCCATAGGCAGAGTATTGGATCTGGAAGCGTGACGTATCGGCGAAACCGAGGGCCGACCACGAGATCGGCTTGCTGATGCCGACGCAATATGTTTCGCCCCCTATCGGCGCAGTTACTTCAACTACTCCGAACGCATGCTTTGCCACATAGCCGTGCATGCCGGCGAGCTCTGTCGAGGCCGACTTCGGATACGTAAGCAGATTGGCCGAATTGGTCGAGGCGATGTAGTATGGACTTCCAAGAGGATCGATCGATAGCCCCTTGATGGTATCGACACCGTTGCCGCCGACCAGCGTGGCATAGATGTTCGTGGCTGTGTTGATCGTCGCCAGGAATCCATCCGTGTCACCGGCGCGCGTCGATACGATACCCTCACCGGTCAGCGGGAAGTTCTCCGAATTGGTCGTACCGGCCATCATGACTGTCGTACCGGAGATAAGCTCCACGGCATAGGCCGCGTCATCACCCGTTCCGCCATAGTACGTTGTGCCGGCAAGTTCCCGACCATCATCGGCAAAGAAGGCCAGGAAGACATCCTTCTGTCCGATGCGCTGCGTGTTGAGGGTGCCGACGGCAGGGAGATTGTTCGAGGTCGTCCAACCGACAATGTAGGCGCGACCAAGATCATCCACCACGATGTCGTGACCTTCCTCATCATTGTCGCCGCCGAAGTACGTCGAGTAGGTGCCGTCGTCGGTGCTGGCGAGCGTGAGTTCCCTGCTGAGCTTGACCACGAAGGCATCTGTTATGCCGCCATTAAATGACTCGTCGGCCGGCTTACGACCCGAGGCAAATCGGTCCGACGTCGGCGCGGTCTCGAAGTTCGATGATGTGGTATATCCGGTCATGTACACGCTGCTGGACTTGTCCAGAGCAAGCGCTGTGAAAACGTCGTTGCCGGTTCCACCAAAAAACCGTGAAAGAAGCATCGAACCGTTCTGGGAGAACGATGCAACAAAACCATCGATCTGGCCCTGATTTGCTCCTCCACCGGGAATATCACGATACGTAGGAGGCCTACCCCAACCTCCCGGAATGGTGATCTTCACGGTCGCCGGGAATGTCACCGGGAAATTGGTCGTCGAATTGGTGGATCCGGCGATATAGATGTTGAAGTCCTGGTCGACCTTGATCGCACGGGCAACATCATCCTTGTTACCGCCGTGGTAGAAGCTGACGATCAACTTGGTAAGCGTTGAATCAAACTTGGCAACGAAGGCGTCGTTAAGGGCTTTGTAAAGCTTCCCGGTGACTCCTGAGGTGGTCGGGAAATCAGTCGAAATGGTCTCACCGGTGACGTAAACATTGTTCAGGCGGTCCTTGGTTAGCCCCCTGATTCGATCCTCGGCACTGCCGCCGATGTAGGTGTAGGAGAGCATCTTTTCCAGACGTGAGTCGAACCGCGCAAGGAATCCGTCGATCCTCCCTTTCATTGATGAGCTGTAGCCACCTGTCACTCCGGGAGCCGAAAGCTCCGCTGTGTTTCCGGCCACAACAATGGTGCCGTTCGAAAGATATTCGACACCGGCAAGTTCATCATCCGATGGGCCGCCGATGAAGGTGCCATAGACAGTAGACGTGGTCACGGAGACATCGGCGACTTCATTCTTCCCGCCACCGAGAACGTCGAGCTTGATCGCTGCCAGATCGGCACCCGGGGCCGCCAGGATCTCGCGTCGGACGCGCCCATCCTGCGAGCGTGAGTACTCGAACGTCACGTTCGGATAACAGTCGACAAGCCAGAGATTGGACACCACCGGAGCCGATACCCAGCGCGAGCGGTCCGAGCCACGTGCGAACGTGACATGACCAACCACGGTGCCGGTTCGCAGTTCAAAGCGGGACTGCATCTCCCGGAAGCCTTCCCGTGTAACAACACCATTGCGCTGCTGATCATCCTTTGAGATGCTGTATTGATCCAGCACCACTCCGGTTCGCGTGATCCACACCTCGGAGCCGCTCTGTCGGGCAACGCCAAGAACCTCAGCCGGCCATTGGCCCGCGTTGAGAATGAATCCCTCCGGAACAGTCCGCCCCAGATCGACCGTTCCGGCGTTCGCCATGAAGGGGGCGATCACCAGGAGGAATGTTAGCGTTTGAAGAAGTCGTCGAACCGATGAGTTCATGTTATCCGCCTTTAATGGGAAATTTTCAGCCTGACTTGGCCGAAATCAAGAACAAAATAGTTTCAAAGTCGTTACAGGTCGAAAAAAAGAGTCCCGTGATGCGAAATCACGGGACTCGGAAATACTGCCCGGTGTGCCGGAGCTGATTATGACGCGTTACCGCACCACGACGATGGACTTGGAGATACGGACATTACCGGCTGAGACCCGGACAATGTGCAGGCCAGACTCACATTCCGCGGTGGGAACGAGGATTTCATGCGAACCGGCCGGCAGATTGCCGACATTCATCGAAGCGACCAATCGGCCACTGACGTCGAGAAGGTCGACAGCCACATCGGCGCCGCGGGAAAGGTCAAGGCGAAGCGTCGCAACATCCGACACAGGATGGCTGCCAACAAGTCGCAGGCGCGTGTCGCCGACGATCGTCTCTTCTTCAACTGACGTCGTCGACACAGCCACGATGGCCTTTTCAGATGTCACCGACCCGCATCCGCCGTCAACGCGACATGTGTACTCTCCTTCGTCGTTCTTCGACGCTGCGCCAACGGTATACTCTGCTGCCGTTGCTCCGGCGATCGACGAGCCGTTGCGTGACCATTGGTAGGCAAGATTGGAACCCGTGGCGGCAACGGACAGGGTGAATGGTTTTCCGGCATCGACCGACACACCGGTCGGCTGACGACTGATCGCCGTGGCAACGGCCGTCGAAACGTTCACCGTGGCGGTCGTCGCATTTGGCGTGCACGTACCCGAGATCACACAATCATACTTCCCGAGGGCCGCTGCGTCGAGCGCAGGTATCACCAACGAATCCTGCGTAGCACCGGCGATGTTCTGTCCTGCACGGCGCCACTGATACTTCAGCCCTGCTCCTTCGGCCACAACTCGCAGCATGACACGGCCTCCGAGGCATGCGCTGGCATCCTTCGGTTGCTCCTTTACAGCCGGTGGATTCGAGATGGTGAACGGCGTCAACAGGCGACTCATGTGGCCACGTGCCGTCGTGATTCGTAGCTGATACTGGCCCGTAGGTACGTTCGGGACCTTCCACGAGAAGCTCCGACCCAAGGCTGTGCGCGTCAGCACGGTCCAGTTGGAGCTTCCTGCGGGTGCCATTTCGATCGAGTACTTTGTCGAATCCGCCATGTTCTGCGCAGCCCAAGAAATGGCACGATTACCACCGGCACACCAGACTTCGTCGCCGCTGGGGACCGTAAGCTCTACGGTTCCGATGGCGTACTTACCTACGTGAGCATTCAAACCTCCAACGGCACCTTGCGCGGCACTGTCCGGAAGGCGCATGTTGTCCGAATCTGTCGACGTCACGTAGTACACGTCACCGGCAGGGTCAACCGACACCGAGACAATCGTATCGGCATTGGTTCCGCCAATAAGTGTGGTGTAGACATTCGTAGACGTGTTCATGAACGTCAAGAAGCCATCCGTCGTGCCGATGCGCTCGTTGCTTGCACCGTCGCCGGCAACCGGAAAGTCACCAGACTGGGTTGAACCGCTGAGTACGGCAAGCTTTGACACCGGATTGTAGTGGACACTGCGCACATCGTCAGCCCCGGTTCCACCGAAGTAGGTGGCTCCCGTGAGGTTGCGTCCATCGTCAGGCAGCACGGCAAGAAAGATATCTTGGTCGCCTACCGGCTGGGTAACGAGGGTTCCGATTGTTTCGAGATTCGTCGAGTTCGTGACGCCCACCACCTGTGCACGACCGATCTCGTCAACGAAGATTCCACGTCCTTCCTCATCCTTGTTTCCGCCGAAATACGTCGAATACGTTCCGTCGTCCGACTTGGCCAGCTGGAGCTCATTGTTCATCTTCACCACGAAGGCGTCGGTGGTGCCGCCATTGAACGTGCGGTCATACGGCAAACGACCCGAAGAGAAAAAACCCGGAGTCGGAGATGTCTCGAAATCAGGCGACGTTGTCGAACCGGTGAAGAACACATTGTTCGATCCATCAATGCACATGGCCGTTACCTTTTCCATGCCGCTTCGGCCAAAGTAGCGTGACTGCTGCATGGAGCCATTGACGGAGAAAAAGGCTAGGAAAATGTCGGTCTGTCCCTGGTTCGATCCGCCACCTGGCTCGGTGGTGGTTCGACCGCGCCAGTCCCGGCGAGTGATTGTCACCGGAAAGGTCACCGGAAGATTCGTCGTAGAATTTGTGTTGCCTGCCAAAAAGATCACACCGTTCTGATCAACGGCAATGGCCACACCCTTATCATCCTTGTTACCACCATGGTAGCCGCTGATCTGCAGCTTGGTGAGTGAACTGTCGAACTTGGCGATGAAGGCATCGATTCCGGACTTGTACAGCTGTCCCGACGCACCTGACGTCACAGGCAGGTCCGCCGAGTTTGTCTCGCCAGTGATGTAGATGGCGTTGCTCTTGTCCTTGATCATGCAAGTGATCCGATCGTCGCCGCTGCCGCCGTAGAACGTGTACGACAACACTTTCTGAAGCTTTCTGTCGAGGCGCACTAGGAATCCGTCCGTCACGCCCTTGAGCGAGGTCGAATAACCGCCCGCGGTGCCGGGATAGTTCATAGCTGACGTTGTACCACCGATGATGACCTCACCATTGGTCAGATACTCGATACCAACTACGTGATCATCACCGGGGCCGCCGATGTACGAGGCATACACGATTGGGGACGTCGGAGAGACGATTGCCTGTGGGGTTGACGAAGAGGAGGATGTCTCGATGATCATGGCAGCAGCCGAAGGGTCGACCCCTGGATCGAGTGCCACATTCTGCACAAGCCCCTTTTCACCCGCAGAGTACTCGACGTGCACACCGGGCGCGGCATGACGGATCACTACTGAACGAAAGACCGGAGCGGAGTACCACGAGGCGGCTCCCCTTCCGAGGAAGAACGAGACCGTACCGACTTGGTCAATGATACCGAGCTCCGATGCTGGACCGGGGTTAACGAAGCGGCGCACGACCACCTCACCGGAGCGGGTTTCGCGCTTGCGGTCGATCGTGAACTTGTCTACCTCGGTGCCCGTCTTTGTGATCCACACGTTCTGTCCACCGGAACGATGGGCAAACAGCACGTGCGAAGGCCATTGACCCACGTTCATGATGATTCCGTCGATCATCGTGGCCGGCGTCGATTGCGAACCGGCGGGCAGGGTTTGAGCAGACAGGCACAGGAGTGTGACTGCGATAAGGAGTTGAAGCTTGCGCATGATGATGTGACTCATAGTTGATCGGCCGGTTTGTTTCATTCTGCGTGTGGCAACTGCTGATGACTACTTGGACGTTACTGAATCGTAGCTTTGCACGCCAAAACGCAAAGATACCACGACACATGTCCTACGGGATTGTGAAACAACCGTGTCAGCAAAAGGTTCCTCCTAACATTTTCCCCCTACCGGCCATGGCGATTCGACTTGCTGTGAACATTGACCACGTGGCGACCCTCCGAGAGGCCCGCGGAGGTATCGAACCTGACCCCGTACATGCGGCGGTCCTGGCTGAGCTTGCCGGCGCCAGCGGCATCGTTTGCCACTTGCGGGAAGATCGACGTCACGTCAACGATCGTGACGTCCGCGTTCTGCGCGAGGTAGTCACCACAAAGCTCGACCTTGAGATGGCGGCAAACGAAGAGATCATCGCCATCGCATTAGACGTTGTGCCGGACCTTGTGACGCTGGTTCCCGAGAAACGCGAAGAGCTCACCACGGAAGGGGGCTTGGCAATTGCCGGCAATGAAGAACGCTATTCGGCGCTGACGCAGCGATTTCATGAGCGCGGCATCGAGGTGAGTTTCTTCATTGAACCCGAAGCAGAGCAGATCGAAGCTGCCGCCGCATGCGGGGCCGACATCATTGAGCTGCACACCGGTACGTATGCCAATGCCCGAAGCGGAGCCGCTTCGATGATCCAGTTGGAACGCTTGACGTCAGCGGCTCGTATCGCTGCTCAGGCCGGCTTGGTTGTCACGGCCGGACATGGCATCGACCTGCGAAATCTCTCCCCGCTGAAGTCGATCACCGAGATCGAAGAGGTCTCGATCGGTCATGCCCTTGTTGGGCGCGCCGTTCTGGTCGGATTCGAGCAGGCTGTTCGTGAGTATCTCGAGATTCTCAGGTGAGCTGCCCCCTAGGCCTTACCACCGAGAGCTGATGTCACGAAGTCCCGATTCATCTGGGCGATGAACTCGGCACTGATGCCCTTTGGACAGGCAGCTTCGCACTCGTAATGGTTCGTGCACGATCCAAATCCCTCGGCGTCCATCTGCAGCACCATCTCCATGGCCCTGGAGGAGCGCTCGGCCTGACCCTGCGGCAATGACGCAAGATGACCGACCTTGGCTGCCGTGAAGAGCATTGCCGAGGAGTTCGGGCAGGCCGCCACGCAGGCTCCACAACCGATGCATGCTGCAGCATCCATGGCACGGTCGGCGTCCGGCTTCGAGATGGGTGTCGCGTTCCCGTCCTGTGCATTGCCGGTGTTGACGCTGACGTAGCCACCCTTTTGAATGATCCGATCGAACGAACCACGATCGACCACCAGATCTCTCAGCACAGGGAAGGCCTTTGCCCGCCATGGTTCGATGTAGATCTCATCGCCGTCCTTAAAGGTTCGCATGTGCAGCTGGCATGCCGTCGTGCGGGCAACAGGGCCATGCGGACGTCCGTTGATGACCATACCGCAGGTTCCACAAATGCCCTCGCGGCAGTCGTGATCGAAGGCAACCGGAATCTCACCTTTGGCGATTAGTCCTTCATTCAGAACATCGAGCATCTCGAGAAAGCTCATGTGCTCGCTGACGTTGGCAATGTCATAGGTCTTGAGCATGCCCATGTCATTGGGTCCGGCCTGACGCCAGATGTGCAGTCGCAGGTTCATTACTTGTAACTCCGTGTTGCCAGTTGCACATTTTCAAAGGTTAGTGATTCTTTGTGCAGGATCGGCGTCGAACCGACACCGGTATGCTCCCATGCCGCCACATAGCAGTAATCATCATCGTTTCGCTTGGCCTCGCCATCCTCGGTCTGATACTCCTCACGGAAGTGACCACCACAGGATTCGTTGCGCTGCAGAGCATCGTAACACATCAGCTCGGCGAACTCCAGGAAGTCGGCCACGCGCAAGCCAAGCTCGAGCGACTGGTTCAGGTCAGTGCCGCTACCCGGCACGACGAGGTTCTGCCAGAACTCTTCACGCAGTTCAGGAATGCGCTGCAGTGCCTCCTTCAGCCCGGCCTCGGTGCGGGCCATGCCGCACTTGTCCCACATGATCTTGCCGAGTTCGCGATGGAACGACGTTGGCGAACGCTTGCCCCCTATCGAAAGAAGTGCCGCGATCTTCTGCTCCGCCTCTGTAACGGCGGCCTTGGCCTCGGGAGATTCCGCACTAACGGCCTGAAGGCCCCCTTGCGCGAAGTATCCACCAATGGTATACGGGATCACAAAGTACCCGTCGGCAAGTCCCTGCATCAGGGCTGACGCACCCAAGCGGTTGGCACCGTGATCGGAGAAGTTCGCTTCCCCGAGAACGAACAGGCCCGGTACGTTGGACATCAGATTGTAGTCGACCCACAGACCGCCCATCGTGTAGTGAACGGCCGGATAGATGCGCATCGGAACCTTGTAGGGGTTCTCGCCGGTGATGCGCTCATACATCTCAAACAAGTTTCCGTATCGGTCAGCGATGACCTTCTCGCCGAGACGGCGGATCGCATCGGCGAAATCCAGATAGACGCCGAGGCCGCCCGGGCCGACGCCGCGTCCCTCGTCGCAAACCTCCTTGGCTGCACGCGAAGCAATGTCACGTGGCGAGAGATTTCCGAACGATGGGTACTTGCGCTCGAGATAGTAGTCGCGATCCGATTCCGGAATCTGGTCGGGACTGCGCTGGTCTCCCTTATTCTTTGGCACCCAGATGCGTCCGTCATTGCGGAGCGACTCCGACATCAGCGTCAGCTTTGACTGGTAATCACCGCTTTGCGGGATGCACGTCGGGTGGATCTGCGTGTAGCAAGGGTTGGCAAACAGTGCACCGCGCTTGTGAGCACGATATGTGGCCGTGACGTTGCAGGCCATCGCGTTGGTGCTCAGATAGAAGACATTGCCATAGCCGCCTGTGGCCAGGATCACAGCGTCAGCCATATGCGACCGCACTGCACCGGTGACCAAGTCACGGGTAATGATCCCTCTGGCACGACCGTCGATGACGATCAGATCCATCATCTCCTGCTTGTTGTGGAGCTTGACCTTGCCGAGGCCGACCTGACGCATCAGCGCTTGATAGGCGCCGAGCAGAAGCTGCTGACCCGTCTGACCCCGCGCGTAGAAGGTCCGCGAGACCTGTGCACCACCGAACGAGCGGTTGCTGAGATATCCGCCGTATTCGCGGGCGAACGGTACGCCTTGGGCCACGCACTGGTCGATGATGTTCACCGAGACCTGGGCCAGACGATAGACGTTCGACTCGCGAGCACGGAAGTCACCGCCCTTGACCGTGTCGTAGAACAGGCGCCAGACGCTATCGCCGTCATTCTGATAGTTCTTCGCGGCGTTGATCCCGCCCTGGGCGGCGATCGAGTGAGCGCGCCGCGCAGAATCGTGATACGTGAAGGCCTGGACGTTATAGCCCAGCTCGGCAAGCGTGGCCGAGGCCGACGCACCGGCCAGACCCGTGCCGACGACGATCACTGAGAACTTCCGCTTGTTGGCGGGGTTGACGAGTTTGAGCTCAGCCCGGTGCTTGTCCCATCTCTGCTGGATCGGTCCACCCGGAATTGCGCTGTTGAGTTCCATACCGTTGAGCTTTCTTCGATTAGATCTTGACAAATCCGAGAATGATGGCCAGCGGCACAGCCGAGAAGCCAAGTGCAATGATCACCGACAATGCCGGCCCGCCGACACGCACCAGAGGCATGATCCGACGATTGGTAACGCCCATCGTCTGAAACGCGCTCGAAATGGCATGGTTCAGGTGCAGACCTACCATGACCATGCTGAGCAAGTACAGGATCACGATAAGGGGCTCACTGAAACTCTTCACCACCATCGTGTAGACGTCAGGCACAACTTCGCCAGACGGAAGGATGTAGCTGACCTGGGCATAATGCTGCGAGTGAACTGCGCCCCAGGTAAAGTGTGCTAGGTGGTAAAGCACATAGCTGATCAGCAGCAGGCCCGAGTACAACATCGTGCGAGAGGCTAGCGTTGATGAGCGGGCTTCGACCTTGACATACTTCTGCGGACGTGCCTGACGGTTGCGCCGCGATAGCGTGATAGCCGACGACACGTGCAGAATGAAGAACGCCAATAAACCGAGTCGGGCTCCCCACAGGACGGCACCGTGCCCCATCGTCCGAAGTCCGTGGGCATACTCATTGAGGTGCGCCGGACCGAGGAATACGAGCAGATTGCCCGACAGGTGTCCCAGCAGGAACAGCACCAGCAGAAGCCCCGTAATGGCCATAAGCCACTTCTGGAACAGATTCGAACGCCAGATCTCGCCGAACGCCTTCATGATTTCCCTTGACGTATTGATCAAATGTCGACGGCTCATAACACGGCAGCCGCCGAAAAGGTGCCGCGAATTTACGAAGAGGAAGTCGAGGCTCAATCGTAGATTCGGAGATGCTATCGGTACACCATCTGACAAAGTTCTACGGCACGCACTGTGCCAACGACAACGTTTCCATCGAGGTTCACAAGGGTCGGATCTTTGGATTACTGGGCCCGAACGGTGCCGGCAAGACGACTCTGATCCGCATGATCACTGGCATTACCCTGCCGGATTCGGGCACGATCACCTTGGACGGCCTTGATTCAGCCGACGTGCGCCGATCGCGGATCGGCTATCTGCCGGAGGAGCGTGGACTGTATAAAAAGCTCACCGTTGCTGCCCAGCTGCGCTATTTCGCAGGCCTCAAGGGGCTGAGCGCAGCAGCTGCAGATGCAAAGATCTCCTACTGGCTCGATCGTATGGATGCCTCCGGCTGGGAAGGGAAAAAGATCGAGGAGCTCTCGAAGGGCATGCAGCAGAAGGTTCAGTTCATCTCGACCATCCTGCACGAACCGTCGGTGCTGATCCTTGACGAACCCTTCAGCGGACTCGATCCGGTCAATGCCGACCTTCTGATCGCTGTGACGCGAGAGCTGCAGCAGGCCGGCACCACGATCATCCTCTCGACGCACCAGATGGACCAGGTTGAGCGGCTCTGCGATGACATCGCCCTGATCAACCGCGGGCGGGTCGTCCTGGCCGGAGAAGTGTCGGAAGTACGTTCACGATATGAGTCCGACCGGATCCGCATTCGCACGCTCGGCCCGGTTTCCGATCTCAGCGCGATCCCCGGCACACAGGTGGTCGAACAGTCCGGTTCGACGATTGTTCTGCGGCGCGATCCCGGCACATCAGTCCGTGACGTGCTTGGCCACGCCAGCCAGGCAGCAGACATCGTTGAGTTCGCCGTCCTTCAACCATCGTTGCACGAGATATTCGTGCGCACGGTCACGACCTCGGAGCCGGCAGCGGCGTGATGCGGCGTCGGCTTGTTTGGATCCTGGCTGCGTTCCTTGTGGCAGCCCTTGCAGGCATCTCGTATCTGACGCGCCCACTCGGCGCTGAGGGGTCTGTGCTCGTCTCTCGCGCGGCTCCATCGGCTCGTCCTATCCTTCAACTGGTCGACTCTGCCGACTCCCCCGCCGCGTGGGTTGTGCGTCATGGCATCCGCACCGGCCTCTGGATCACGGGCAAGAGCGTGTTGCCAGGGTGGTATCATATCAAACCGGATGCGTCAGCGCTGGACATCATTCGCATGATCGTTGGTGGGGGCCGCGAGCCCCTTGTCAAAGTCACCATTCCCGAGGGCTTCTCCATCGGCGAGATCGCATTCAGACTCTGGAAGCGAGCCGAGGTCGACTCGGCAGCATTCCTGGCATGGTGCCGGTCCGACACGGTGTGCAGGACCTACGCAGTGGAGGCAACATCGATGGAGGGCTTTCTCATGCCCGACACGTACTTCGTTATCCGAGGGGATGACCCTTCGTACGTTGGCCACATGATGGCCCAACAGGCACGCCGGCTTTGGAATCAGCTTGCTGGTGATTCCTTGCAAGGGGGCTGGCAGCAGCGGCAACGGATCGTGACGCTGGCCTCGATCGTTCAGCTTGAGGCGGGTAGAATCGACGAAATGCCTCGCATCGCCGGAGTATACGTCAACCGCCTGCGCATCGGTATGCGCCTGCAGGCCGATCCGACGGTGCAGTACCTCACGGGGAAGGATCGTATCACGGGATCGGAACTACGAGACGCATCGAACCCTTACAACACGTACGTTCATGCCGGACTTCCTCCCGGACCCATCTGTAATCCCGGCAAGGCTGCATTCACGGCAACAATGAATCCGGAATCCCATGACTGGATCTTCTTCGTAGCGCGTGGGGATGGCACCATGCGGCATCGCTTTGCCGTCACCCTGGCAGAACACAATCAGAACGTGCGCCTCTACCGGGAGGCGATCGGCAGAGCCCCCTCGAACTAGTCGGCGCCGACGGCGGGACTTTCCCTTCCGCGCTCGTCGGAGGCCACTACGCGGAACGTGAACGGCTTTGAAGCATCCTTTCGGGTGACTTCGAAGACCTCGAGCCAGGCGACGGCCGGACGTGCATTGTCGGCCTGCCGTAGGTATCCCGAGAGCTTCCTTACGGCCCCCACGTTTCCGTCGACAACTCGTATCTGAGGCCGATTTTCGCCCCGGTCTTGCGACCAGAACTGAACCACCACCAGTCGCTTGTTTGGATCAGTCTCGCGTCTGATCTCTCGGATGACAGGGGGCGGGAAGGGTCGAACCTGGATGCTCTGCGCATTCATCTCGACAACTCCGTCAATGCTTCGCTCAAAGGTCATGCTTCGCCCCGTATCGCGGATGGCGAACCGAACGCGCATAACTCCCTCTGTGGTAGAGGCTATCTCACGTGATCCATCACGCACAACGGCCCGGAGTCCGGGTCGGTCGGCCGGGATCTTCGGATCAATGACATATTCAACGCCCGGATAGACCACGTCGGGCACCGACGGCGTCGAGTAGGTCATGGCCATGACGCGGAAACTCGTCGTCCGCACCATGCCGTCTGCACGGCGGGCAGTGACCTCCACGGTCGACGTTCCCGAGCGCGGAGCCCGGCCGCGCACGATAAGCGTGCGCTGATCGATGGATCTCGACACGTCGGACATGGGCTCACCGCTGAGGCGGACAGTAGGCATCTCGGCCAGATCACGCTGCGGGTCTGCGCCGCCAATGGTGATGCGGTTGCTCCATTCCTGTGATGAGAACGTTAACACCTGGTCACGGGCAGGCTCGATCCAGAATTCGGCAGGAGATGATGCGCCTTCGGACGTGACCGGACCTTCGCGTAGCACCAGAGTGTCGCGCCTGCCCGGTATGAAGACGAGCTCAGGGGGCTGACGGTCATTGACCACCGTGGTGAGAACAAACTGCGTACTGCCGACGGCGCTCATGGCATCGGTGGCAATGCCATTGACCGGCACCCCACTGGCTTGAATGATCACACGGAAGGTCTTGGACTGAGCGGCATCAAGAAGAGGCCGCCAGGAAAAGACAAATGCGCTCCGACCCTCATCATGACGAATCGATGCGAATCGCGTCGGCGAGTTGCCGTCCGGCTCGATCGTCAGCGTCTGACCCGAGGTCACATCTTCGATCACCGCGCGGACGCTGACGTTCGTCAGCTCGGGAGAGTATCGTATGACGTTCGTCGAATCAAGGCCAAGCACGCGCACGCCCCCTGACGAGTCACGCTTGACCTCGCAGGTGAGACGTATACGCTCAGGGAAGAGCTCGATGCGCAGAGGCGCTCTGGAAGCTACCTCATCAGAGGAAGGCACCACCCCATCCGGCATCAGCAGCACCAGCGCAAGCAGGTACAGGATGAAGTAGATCTCAACTCTTGGACGACGGGGCTGGCGCTGATCCATCTCGATCGACGATGTTGCGTGAGAGAATCTTCTCCAGCTCCTGCCGAACCAGGCCCTCGACCTCCTGACGCTCAACGGCGCGGAGTCGTTCGCTCAGAAGCGTGACGCTTTCGGAAAAGTCGGCAAGGGCATGCGTGTTCTGTTTCATCGCCTGCATGAGCTCAGGATTGGGCGCCACCGCACCAACAGCGGCCTCGACGCTGTCGCGCAGCTGCCGCGTCATGACATCCTGACGCTCAACCACCTCGTGGAGCGTCACCGAGATCGTCTCCAACTGAACGGCCATGGCCGCATAGTCACGACCAATCTCTCCCAGCTCGCGCAGGAGTTCCTGCGTAGCTCCGTCTGCTTGCGCTTCTGAAGATTGAGCATCGATCTCGCTCGGGGGTGTGAAGAACATCACCAGAAAGAGCACAACCAGCAGCAACGCCTCGATGATGATGGCCGCCACGAGGATCCCGGGAGTGTCTATGATGCGAATCCGATTCAGTCCAACTGCAACCAGCAGAATGGCCGCACCCATGTACACAAAGGCGTTGATAGGTGCATAGTAAAAGCGGTTGACGATCTCCTGCATCCACAGAGAGGTGCCGGAGAACAGACCCAGGGGATGCAGGATCGTGACGTCACGATTGACCGTGCGGAACAGGTCTGTCTCTCGCGTACAGATACGCCAGAGGTAACTCAACGTTGTGATTGAGTTCATCTGCTTGTCGAATCGCAGCTCCTGATGAAGGTCTCGCAGGAGCGCACGTCCGGCGGCCGTCGAGAGGGTCTCAAGCGTCGTCATTGCATCATGGCCATGTTCATGGTTGTCGAAACAGGGCCAATGATACGCAATAGCACCGGTTGTTACTTGTCGGTTGGCCGATTGTGTCGTATTCTCGTTTCTCTATACGAAACAATTGTAACGAGGATTCTGATGCTTCGTCTTGCCGGCTTGCTTATCCCGATGCTGATCCTAAACGTCCTTTGCGGAGGGGTGGCCACGGCTTCCGGAACCGCATCGCGACTCACAACACCGAGGGCACCGGTGGCCTTCGACCGAAACGTCGGCCAGGCCCGGTATGAAGCAGGTGCCGATTCGCGCCATGTTGATGCCATCCTTCGCCTCGGCGACGTGACGGCATATGTTCACAGCAAGGGGCTCGACATTCTGCAGCAGGTCAACTACCGGATACCATCGCGTGACCCGTATATGACCGAGTATGAGGCAGACCTCTTCAGGGCAGACATGCGCCTGATCGCCAGCAACCCGGATCCGCGGGTTGAGTTCGTTGACCGGCAGCCCGGCACTATCCGCCACATTGGGCCTCATACCGGTGTTGATGGGATCGTAGCCGACCGTTTCGGCAGCATCGTATACCATGAGGTGTGGCCGGGCATCGACATGCGGATGTATCTGACGCCGCTCGGATTGAAGTACGACTTCGTTGTGCAACCCGGTGCCGACCCAAGGCTCATCGCCTTTCGCTATGACGGCACCACGGCTCCCGTCACCGACGAGGACGGAAACCTGATCGTCGAGACGCCCCTTGGCTCCCTTTCCGAACAAGCTCCTGTCGTGTTCACTACCGATGACGCCGGAGCGAATCGCATCCCGGTTCGTGCCCGTTATCAAGTGAGTGGCTCATCGGTACGGTTCGATCTTGGTTCGTACGATCCAACACGGATCCTTGTCATCGACCCACAGCGGATCTGGGCCACCTACTACGGTGGCAACAACACGATCGAGTCGGCCTACACGGCCATCGATCCGACAGGGAACATCATCATCGCCGGATCGACGCTCGCAACCAACATGCCCAGCTCTCCGGGCGTTCTGCAGCGTCGCCTCAAGGCTCGCACCGACGGCTACGTGGCCAAGTTTGATGAGAACGGGGCATTCATTTGGCACACCTATTATGGCGGTTCGCTCGATGACAAGCTGAACGACGTCACCACCGACGCCAAAGGCAACATCTGGATGGCCGGTCAGTCCAACTCAAAGGACCGTCCCGAATGGTCCAATGCCCTTATTGGGAGTGCACCGTATGGCGACCCTGACTCGGTCCAGCTTCAGGAAGCAATGGTGCTGATGCTCCTGCCAGATGGCAAGTGGGGCGACAGCTGGGAAGTATTCGGACGCGAGAATGATGTGGCCACGGGCATCGCAGTAACCGCAAACCGTGTGGCCATCGTTGGCCATACGCGCTCTCCACGACTTGGCGGTTTGTTCGGGGAAGCCCCCTACCGAAAGGACACCTCGAACTTCAACGACAACACGGACCTGTTTCTGAGCATCGTCAAACCGCGCACTGCCAACCCTTCAAAGTGGACCAATGACTATCTGATTTTCTACGGAGGGGGCGACTTTGAGTACGGCGGCAAGATCGTCTTTGACAAGCAGGGTAACGTCATCTTCACCGGCACGACCGAGTCGAACAACTTCCCGGTAACCGACGGCTCGCGCTTCAAGGGGATCTATGACGTTGGGGTTGTGAAATTCGGTCCGACACCGACACGTCTGTGGGCATCGGTCTTCGGCTCCGCGAGCTTTGAGACGCTCGGTGACATCGCCATCGACAGCAAGGGTGACGTTGTGATCGTTGGCACGGCCGAGGCGGCTGACTTCCCCGTTCAGGCCGCGCTGAAAGGTACGTTCACCGGACAAAGCGATGGATTCATCCGCAAGTACACTTCAGCCGGTGTCGTTGCATGGTCAACCTACTACGGCGGTGACTCGGCTGATGCTCTGCGCGGCGTTGCCATTGACCAAGCCGATAACATCTGGGTGGCAGGCAATACGGGCCGCTCGCCTAACATTCCGGTAACGGCCGATGCCGTGCAGTCGACACCTTTTGCCGCGAGTGGCACCGACGGCATCATGGGCAAGCTCAACCCTGCCGGATCCATCGTACTCTATGGCTCGTTCCTTGGTGCACCGCCGCAGACCAATCTGCCAACACCACCACCGCCACCGCCGCCACCACCACCGGTCGTGCCGCCAAATACCGACTTCGGTAACGACGAACTATTCGACGTCGCGCTGGACCAGAACGCATACGTGGTGTTCACGGGGATCGCTCAGAGCTACCGGATGACCACGACAACGGGGGCCTATCAGGACTCGTCCAAACTGGACAAGGACACGCTCCGGAAGAGTGCGTTCGTGGCATATTTCAGTCAGTGCAAGGACTCGATCATCGAGATCCAACCGAATGGACCCGCAACGATCTGCGACGTTGATTCACGGCAACTCATCGGTCCGAAGGGGTTTGCACGGTATCTGTGGTCGACAGGTGAGACGACGGCAAATATCATCGTTCGTGATTCAGGCTCGTATCGTGTGCTGTGTACAACGGCTGACGGTTGCCGCTACCGCGACACGATATTCATCGGTCGCAACCCCAAGCCGAACGTATCAGCCGGACGCGACACATCGCTGTGCATCAAGTCGAGCGTTCTGCTTCGTGCCGTACCGAGCGGCGGAACGCCCCCTTACCGATATAAGTGGAACAGGGTCGAGACCGGCGTCGAGTTTATCGATGACGACACACTTCAGACTCCTACGGTGAACCCGGGCACGACATCCCGCTATGAGGTCACGATAACCGATGCCTCCGGCTGTAGCGCTCGCGACACCGTGCTTGCAACGGTCATCGATCCAAAGCCGTCAGCGGCTCCACCATCGATTGATTTCGGCACCATTGACGCCTGCGCCTCGTCGTCCGAGCTGGAGTTCTCGATCACAAATCCACACTCCTACGAGCTGCGCGCAACGGGATTCGTTCCCGATGATCCGCGCATCAGCATGCTGACGTCACTCACACCGGGCGTAGTCATTGCCCCGAACTCGACGGTGAATCTGCGCGTGCGCATCTCGGCATCAACTGCAGGGACCATCAACGGAACGTTCACCGTGTCGGGCACGCCATGTGACTGGTCGACGTTGGTCCGTTACACCGCCAAGAAGGATCAGCTCACAGCCTCGATCACTCCGGGCGTAGTGTCGTTCGGTGCGGGAGTGGTCTGCGACACCGATGTGCGCCGGGACACAGCCCTTATCCGCAACAGCGGCAAGGTTGATCTCGTTGTCAAGCCCGTGGCCATCGCAGCCCCATTTGCGCTTGTCTCACCAACTGCCGAGGTAACACTCAAGCCAGGTGAGAGTCGCGAAGTTGTATTCTCCTACACGCCGACGCCGGGCACGTATTCGGTGGATGTGGTCTTCCCATTCGAATCTGGTCCGTGCAAGGACTCTCTGCGCGTGAAGCTCAATGCCGTCACCAGCGCCGTCACGGCCACGGTGACGCCTGCTTCGATCAATGCCGGCACTCTGTCTGGATGTGAGGGCCAACGCGATACGGCCATCACCATCGAGAACACGTCGAACGTACCGGTGACGGTGACGCTTCCTAACGATCCTGAGATCGTGTATGCGCCGGCAGGCCCCCTGACAATCGGCGCCAAGTCTTCGACGATCGTGAACGTCTCGCTGCGACCATCGGCGGCGGGTGCATTCAGCCGTACGCAGGATCTTAAGGTTGAACCATGCGCCGTCAAAGTGAGTGTTTCCTACGCACTGCAAAAGAACGGCATCGCCTTTACCACACCTTCCGTGGTCGACTTCGGTGAGTTCTCGGCCTGCGCGCCCGGGACATCGGTTCAGAAGACGGCTACGTTGTCGTTCGATGGAACGGGAACGGCATCGATCAAATCGGTCACAAACGGCGGTCGCGTCACAACCACGCTCACAAACGGCCAAACGCTGACGGCGGGTCAGGCCCAGTCGTTCAGCCTCACATGGACGCCGGCGGCCGATGGTCCATTGGTTGACAGTATCGTGGTGACATTCGATCCGTGCGACGTGCGCCGTGTGATCCGTGTTCAGGGCGTGCGCACGAGCGTCGCTCTGCGCTCGGATAATCCGACGGTTGCTCTTGGTGCGATCAACAACACTGCTACGGGCAAGACGAAGTTCACGAACACCGGAACTGACACCATCTTCGTAGGTGTCTCTTCCAAAAGCAGCGGCACGGCCGTCGATGTTGCTGTGCCCGGCCCCCTTGTCGGTATTCTTCCCGGTGGCGAACTCATGGTTGATTTCATCACGGCCTGCCAGGGTCGGACCACGATCAGCGACACGCTTGAAGCTGCCGTCTTACTGCCCTGCGCGGGAGTCACGGCCCAGACAGTTGTAACGGCAACGTGCACCAAGACGACCATTGTTTCCAGCACCGTGAGCATCGACTCTGTCAGCGCGAAGGTAGGCGAACAGTTCGTCGTGCCGGTGCGCCTTCTGAGCTCACAGGGACTCAACGCCTCCGATGCAAAGTCGTGGCGTGCAACACTCACCTACGACCCCGGCGTTGTGGTCGGCCGTGCCAACGTGGTCGACTGTTGGTTGCCGAACACTTCGGGCCCATGCTCGGTCACCATCCAGGGTACGCGAGGAGTCGACACCGTCGGCACGCTCTTTGCCCTGAACTTCACCGCTGTGCTCGGCTCGGCCGATCGCACGGCATTGACGCTGACCGACTTCCAGTGGATCGGGCTCACGGGTGCTCAGATCGAGAAGCGCAATGGTCAGGTGACCATCAGCGATATCTGCCGAGAAGGTGGAGATCGCTACCTGATCCCGAAGAAGAACGGCTATGGCGTTGTGGTGTATCCGACACCGGCCGGCTCGGACGTCACCATCGACGTTAAGGGGCTTGGCACGGACCTGCTGAGCTGGACCCTTACCAACACGCTTGGTCAGACGCTCATGAGCGGCCAAGAGTCGGCCACATCCGGCGACGACCTCCGTCGCACACTGGATGTGCGTGGTCTCGGCGCCGGCACCTACACGATGACCGTTCAGGCTCGTGGTGAGGTGACGACCATTCCGGTTCTTATTCAACGCTAAACACCGAGGAAACACATCATGATGAATCGAACCATCGCCCTTGTGGCACTGCTCGTCCTCGGCTTCGCCAATGTCATTGCCCAGGAATCTCTCTCCAAAGAACGTCCAAAGCCCGAACCCAAGAAGGAACCGGCCATGGTGTCACGTCGCGTGATGTCCGTCGGTGCTCACGCCTCGTACGGTATCATGATGAACGGTGTGACGTCGTTCCGGCTGCCTTCCGTTGCGTCATGCTGTCCGGGATACGCCTCCACATCCGGCTCGGGAATGGTCTTCGGTGCAGAGTTCATGGTGCCAATGTCGAAGACCATCGACATTGGTGGGCGTGTGGTGTACCAGTCGGCATCGACAGATTTCGCATCATCCGAGCCCATCACGGTCCGCGCCGGAAATGGCACACTCTCGTCATCCATCGAACACACACTGTCGACGACCACGACATTTCTGCTTCTCGAGCCCGTGGCCAGCCTCGGGCTCGGCGGCGGACTGTCGGTGCTGGGCGGCCTTCGCATCGGCACCACTCTCGGCGGAACGTACGATCAGCAGGAGCGCCTCAAGGATCCTTCTCTACCGTACAACTTCCCCACCGGGTCGGGTCTGTACAACGTCTCGAGTGCCGACATTCCGAACACCAGCGGCCTGCAGGCCGGTGCGATCATCGGGCTGCGTTACTCTGCGCCCCTTGCCGGAGGACTGAGCATCAATCCTGAGGTGACGTATTCGCCGATGTTCACGGATGTGATCACCGATGCGGCCTGGACCATCACGCCATTGCGCTTTGGTGTGAGCATCCTGTTCGACGTCAACACACGCGAGGCAGCGTCGACGCCGATCCAGCCGTAAGTTTGCCGGCTATGGCCAACATCCACGACGAATGCCGGCGCCGTCGGACGGTGGCGATCATCAGCCACCCCGATGCCGGCAAGACGACAATGACCGAGAAGCTACTGCTCTACTCGGGAGCGATCCATCAGGCCGGTGCCGTGACAGGGGGCAAGCACAGTTCGACCACCTCGGACTGGATGGAGATCGAACAGCAGCGCGGGATCTCGGTATCCTCCAGCGCCATGCGCGTCGAATACGATGGTCTGCTGTTGAACATCCTCGATACGCCCGGTCACCAGGACTTCTCCGAAGACACATACCGTACGCTCATGGCCGTTGATTCGGCCATCATGCTCCTGGATGCCGGCCGCGGCGTCCAGGAACAGACCATCAAGCTCTTCAAGGTGTGCCGCGATCGGGGCATCCCGATCATCACGTTCATGAACAAGATGGACCGGCCGGCACGCGACCCGCTGGAGCTCCTCGACGAGGTCGAACAGGTACTGGGCATTGCCGCCATACCACGCACGTGGCCGATCGGCGATGGGCCGGACTTTCGTGGGATCTACGACCGGCAGACGGGTGAGTTCTTCGAGTTCGAACGCACGGTCGGTAACCGCTACAAGGCCCCGGTGAGCGTGGGCGACATTCGAGGAGCCGAACTTCGCTCTGCCATCGGCGATATGGCCCACGACAAGCTCCTGGAGGACCTGGAATTTGTCGATCACGTGATCCCCGAGTTCGACACCGACGCGTTCCTTTCCGAACGCTGCACTCCCGTCTTCTGGGGTTCGGCCATCACAAACTTCGGCATCGAACACTTCCTTCGTTCGATCCTGCACCTGGCGCCAACGCCGCAGCCATACGCTATGTCGACCGGTACGATCGAGCCGGAGGGCAACGAATTCGTGGGCTTCGTCTACAAGGTACAGGCCAACATGAATAAGGCCCACCGCGATCGGATCTCCTTCCTTCGCATTGTCAGTGGCACGTTCACGCGGGGAATGACAGCCATGCACCCGCGTTCGGGCAAGGAGACCAAGCTGACGTATCCGTTCGAGATCTTCGGTAGAGAGCGCAAGATCATTGACCAGGCCTATCCCGGAGACGTGATCGGACTGACCAATCCGGGACTGTTCCAGGTTGGAGATACGCTTACCGAACGCACGGCGGCAACGCTTCCGTCCTTTCCCAGATTCGCCCCGGAGATCTTTGCCAAGGTGTGGCCCGCTACGGGGTCGTTCTCGAAGTCCTTCCGAAAGGGCATCGAACAGCTGCGCGAAGAAGGGGTGATCCAGATCTTCACCGAAGCCGATGGAAGCCCCGTGCCTCTCGTCGGCGTTGTCGGGGAACTCCAGCTGGAACTCTTCGCATGGCGTATGGAGAACGAGTACAACGAACGCATCCGTCTGGAGCGCCTCCCCTATACGCGTCTTCGATGGATCACCAGCGCCGCGCGTCCGTCGACGGCCGCCCCTGTGATGGTCGACGATCAGGAACGTCCGGTGGTGCTGTTCAAGAGTGACTGGGAGATCGACTACACCGTGCAGCGTTCTGAGGGGTTGACCCTTTCGGAAAAACCCCCTGTCTAAGAGTCTGCGGCTCGGTTTTTCCGTATTCTCGTGGCGTCATAACGATCATGATAAATCATGACGCACACCCTTCGGAACATTCTTGCCGTCATTGTCCTGGCCCTTGCAAGCCTGGCTTCCGGCAGCGCGCAGCAGATCGTCAATGACTACACAAGGGTTGTCTCGCTAGAGACCATCAACTGTCGATCGCGGGTGACCGTTGATTCGCTGGCTTCGTTCGCTGTTGGTGATCGCGTGCTCATCATCCAGACCCTTGGCTGCACCTCGACAACCTCGTACGACGTGTCAAACGTTGGCATCTGCGAGTTCTCCACCATTGCATCGGTTGCCGGCAGGACCTTTGAGCTTGCCTTTCCGCTGGTGAACACCTATTCGATCTGCGGCGCGATTCAGCTTGTGCGCGTACCCGAGTTCACGAACCATACCGTGACCACGACCATAACGGGCCGACCTTGGGATGGACGTGTCGGTGGCATCGTGGTGGTGGACGTGCGCGGCACACTGACACTGCGAGCGGGTATCCGTGCCGACACTCTGGGCTTCCGCGGAGGTCAGCGCTGGCAAGGGGGCGGAGACTGCTCGGTAACGATCGACGATGATGTGACCGGCAGCAGCCTGTCGGCTGCCAAGGGCGAGACGTTTGTTCGCCCCCTGCCAAATATGGTAGCCGGCGGACGTGCCCTCTACTCCGGTGGAGGGGGCGGACGAGGTCACAACTCCGGCGGCGGCGGCGGGGGTAACGGCGGCATTGGCGGACGCGGAGGAAGCCAATGGCAGGGCTGCGGCTCGTACTTCGACAACGGCGGAAGGCCGGGCGCTAGTGCGGCGATCCTGCTCAACGGACGTCCGACGCTTCGATTCGGCGGCGGCGGCGGTGCCGGTCACATGAACAACAACAATGGCACTTCGGGCGCACGTGGCGGCGGTCTGGTGATCGTACGCTGTGATACGATCATCGGCAATCAGAATGTGATTTCTGCCCTCGGCGGCGCTCCGCCTCTGGTTGGCAGCAACGACGGCGCCGGTGGTGGCGGTGCGGGCGGAACGGTTCACATCGAGCTCAAGGCTGCGATCGGTCCGCTCGGCGTGGTGGCCCGCGGTGGTGCCGGCGGCAGTATCAATACCGGTGGACTCCATGGTCCGGGCGGTGGCGGAGGAGGCGGCTCTTTGTCGATCTCACAGCCGGCAACTCCTGGCTCGCTGACGTTTGACCTAGCCGGGGGCGTGAATGGACGGAATGCCGCCTTCGCAGATCCACGCAGCTCTGACTACCTGGCCGAGAGCGGCCAGGCCGGGTCGGTGGCCTATCGCTCGGTGATCGCCGAGAATCTCACACCACCACCACCGATCCTTGTTGAAGCGATTCCGGATTACACCTTGTGCTTCAATGACTCGCTGGTGCTTGACTGCTCGGTGACGGGCGAGGCCGATTCGATCACGTGGACGGATTCGCGCGGCAGGATCGTTGGACGCACTACCCGCATCGGCCTGCGTGCTCGCGCAACCGACACCTTCGTGGTAAGGGTTGTAGGCCCCACAGGATGCTGGGATACCGACACCGTGACGGTGAGCGTGCGCGAGCCATGGAATGTGTCGTTTGATCGGCTTGACCTCGGAGTGCTTCGCTGTGCCGTTCCGATCGATACGTTCATCGTCCTGCGCAACCGCATGCCTCGCGTGGCTCCGATCACGCTCTGGACGGTATCAGACAGCACATTGGTTCGAATTCTGACGCCCGTTGATTCGGTGGCCGCACTCGACAGTGTGCGCGTGCGCGTTCGCATCTCTCCCGGCGAGAGTCAAGGCAGCAGGTCGGCGACAATCACGGCCGTCGTGTCTCCATGTGACTCGGCGTTCGTTGGCCGCATCGATTGGCAGCGTACCGATCGCGTTATCGATCTCAAGCCCGACACAGTGATCATGCCGACGGTTGAGACATGTACCTCGCGAAGCACGCAACTCGATGTGTCGCTTGTCATAGATGGCGCCGACGTGGTGGTTGAGAATGTGCTCTCAGACGACTTTGTGTCGATAGCTCAGAATACTCCGTTCACCACGCTCAATGGTCGAGCCACACCTGTGACGATCATCTGGACTCCGACACGCTCAACAACTTCGGGCAGGCTGGGCTTCGTCATCCGCGACAGTGCCTGTCTTGATACGTTGTGGATGACCGTTACCGGCAAGGTCAAAGCCCCCTTCCTCGTTGCGCCAGCACTTGTGCAAGCAGACACGGTGGTGCTTTGTCGAGACTCGGTGCTACTGGTTCGCATTCCCGTAACGGCTGACACGGCCACGCCCTGGGTGGTGGACTCCATAACGTGCACGGGTCCGGGAACTGTCCTCAACCCGAGAGGCGATACGCTACGAGGTACCGATACGATCCTCGTGCAAGTGCAGCCGGGCTTCGTTGGCAACTACGAGGTTGTGGCGCAGATCCGTCTGGTGCCATGTGACACCGTGGTCACGATCCGCATTAGAGGAACAGCCATCGATGTTGCGATGCAGGCCACGCCGCTGATTCGATACACTGAGCGCTACATTGGACGTCGACAGATTCTCCAAGCGACCTTTCTCAATACTGGCACGACCCCTGCAACAATCGGGGTGGTTTCGGTGCCATCTGCCCCCTTCCGCATCCTTCGCTTCGAACCACCCCCACCGCTGCGCCTCTTGCCTGGTCAGAGCATCGTTGTGGACGTAGAATATCTGCAGACCTACGGTTCGTTTGCTGACAGTATCGTTCTCGACGTTGTCGATCCCTGTCCGCTGCGCCTTGTGACGCAGCTGCGCGGCATAGGTACCGCCGTAACACGCGTGCGAATCCCCGACGTATCGGTTGCGACCGGACAGACCGTCTCGGTGCCGGTGCTGCTCGAGGGGCGCCCCGACATTGCACCTGAGATCCTCGACTCGTTCGCAGTTCAGTTCGCATGGAACGCAAGTGAGGCATCTGCATCCGCCGGTGAATCAGACGCCACAGCATGGCGCGTCGATCGCGCGGGCGACTCGAGCCTCATCACCATCATCGGGAAGTGGAACGGCACCGACACGCTGGCAGTAGTGCCATTTCTTTCGCTCCTCTCGGTGTCGGACGCCACCGGTCTGAACTTCGATCGGTCAAGGGGCTTTGCATGGACCGATCAACAAAGCGATATCGAGTATGACGACGGCTCACTGACGATGGACGACATCTGCGCCGGCCGACGCCTGCGAAACGTAGCCGTCCGCAACACCCCACGCCCATCGGTCCGCCCCCTACCGGTCGATGATGTCCTGCACGTGGTCTTCCCCGCACACCTTGCAGGCAACTCGTTCGACATCACCATCACGGACGCCCAAGGTCGCCTACTCCACAGCAGCAAACACACCGGAGCCGACGTTAGTGTTGACGTCTCACACCTGGCCAGCGGTCAGTACTTCGTCCGCATCTCCTCCGATACCAGCATATACTCCACGCCGATCATTGTGAGGTGAAGAGTAAGGACGGAGGACGGAGGACGGAGGACGGAGGACGGATTACGGATTACGGAGGACGGATTACGGATTACGGATTACGGATTACGGATTACGGATTACGGATTACGGATTACGGATTACGGAGTACGGATTACGGATTACGGATTACGGATTACGGATTACGGATTACGGATTACGGATTACGGATTACGGATTACGGATTACGGATTACGGATTACGGAGGACGGATTACGGATTACGGATTACGGATTACGGATTACGGATTACGGA
>VERF01000040.1 GCA_018882895.1 Candidatus Kapaibacterium sp. | reverse complement strand
CATCATGCCATCACGAAACCACTGATACGTGGTACGTGCCGTTGCTGGCGTGTTCGCGATGCAGACAAGGTTGTACGAGGCACCAAAGCAAACGTAGGCGCTTGCAGGGTTGGAAACGATCGAGACCGCTGGCTGTGCGATCAGCGATGCACCTCCGATGATCATTGCCGCAAGCAAGGCGACAAACGCTGTACTGGTACGAAGCATAGCTCCTCCTGGAGTTGAATGATTATTTCGAATCTTGTTCTTTTTCAAGGTTGCAGGCACGCCGCGTGCCACGACCGAGGCCGGGCACAAGACCGCCGAAAATAGACAACGCTGACATCCGAAACAACCACATTTCGGTGGCGGATTCAAATGGAAGCTCCCAACTCGAAGCAAAAATCGAACCAAATTTGCTGTTTCATCGCAGAATTGGAGTCAAGAGACTCCTTTGATACGGTTCAAGTTGTTGTACATCAACTACTTGGCGGAACACCGCCTTCAGTCGCGGTTGCTCACACATGGCCGCAATGATTCCGCCAGCAGTGGCACTCAAGCGGTTATTGGTGCCCAGAAGAGCAGCGATCATGTTTGCTGCAGCCTGTGGGGAGATCCATCCGAGGCGCCGGAAAGCGCCCATTGCGTTTTGACGAGTAATGAACTCCCAACTCGGACCACAGAGATCTGCCAGCTCATCGGCTGCCGTAACATTCAGCCCCTTATCGACTTCGAGTTCAAGTCTGGCGATCCGAACGCGCTCGTGTGCACCGCGAACATTGGCAACCTTGGATGTGAATCGCTTTACATCGTCCGGGAAAGAGCGGGCCAGCTTCGTCAGTGCCGTCTGAATGACGGCGTACGATGAGTCAGATAGGAGGTCTTCGACTTTATCGCGTAGCTCCTTGGGGATGTCGGTCATGGAGTTAATGGTAGTCTTCCGCACCTCGACATGGGGGTCGGCAAGCCCCTTGCCAACGAGAGCCCATGCTGCCTTTGTGCCGCCATTTGCGATCTCGACGGCCTGCGAGACAGCCTCTGAGCGCATAGCGTGAAATGTCTCCTTGGTCATGACCTCCGAAAGAAGGCGCAGACGCTCATCGTTGCGGCCAGTATCACCCCGCATCGACTCAAGCGCATCATATCTGTCGATCATATTCTTTGCGCGGGCCAGCTGCTCGCGGCGTTCATCCCAATTCTTGTTGAAGGTCACCTTCTTGAGAATGTAGGATCCCGGATCGAACAGAACGAATAGCACTTGCTTGCTGCCAGTGTTGGGAACGTTGACGGTTGTGATCTGCTTTGAGACATCGGATCGGACCCGACGGGACGTACCATCGGCGTAGTATACTTCCACGTCGATGGGCATTCGGAAGAGACCGGTCAACGCGTCCATCTGATGGATCTGTTCAATACTGACCACGGTGCAGGGAGAGAGTGATCCATCGATCATTTCGCTGCCAGGCGAATGGGTTACACGATAATGCGGCTCTCCGCCCTTGTATAGCCACTGATCGAAGAACCAATCGGGCGAGATGCCCAGCGTATCCTGAAATGACTGGTAGAGGTCATTGGTCTCTACGTTCTGATACATGTGCCGCATTGTGTAATGACGGATCACCCGACGAAGGGCCGAATCGCCAAACACGTATGCCATCATGTCAAGCACACTTGCCCCCTTAGGATAGATCCGTGCCGATCCAGGCGAAGGATGAACGATCGGAAGACGATCAGTCTCAGACGCATTCAAGGCACTGCGATGCATTCCCCGACGGCTCCACTGATAACCGTCTTCCCCTCCGAGCGCAGGGAAGCGACGGGTAAACACATGTGGGTAGAAGGTGGCAAAACTCTCCTGAAGCCAGACGGACTTGCTACTTCGAGCCGTCACCAGATCGCCGAACCACTGGTGTGTGAGCTCATGAACATTTGTGCCCACGTACGAACGGTCGAGCCAGCTTCGACGATCGGTCTGAGAAAAGTCTCCGAACACCGTGGCTGTTGTGTTCTCCATGGCACCGAAGATGTAGTCGGCCACCGGGACCTGGCTATACGACTCCCATGGGTATGGCACGCCGATCTCTTTCTCGAGAAAGTCCATTGACTCTACGCTGTACATGTATGTTGGGTCAATGCGCTCCGGATGCTCAGGGTAGGAGTAGAGATAGATCGGCACTCCACTGGCAGAGCGCTTTTCGGTTATGGCGTACTTACCGATCGCGAGCATCAGCAGATACGATGCATGCGGCCTCGTCATTGTATAGTGCCAAGTCTTACTCCCATCCGTGTTCTTGGTCACCCCAAGTTTGGTGCCGTTGGAAAGCACTTCATAGTCGCCATCAAAAGTGGTGATCGTCTCGGTGATCATCTTGTCGTTCATCTCGTCGTACATCGGTATCCAGTGACGGTTATCGATTCCCTGACCTTGCGTCCAGATCTGCTTTCGCATCCGATTTGACGGGTCATTCCATCCGATGAAGTAGATACCCTTCCGTGGGGTCGCTTCATACACGAAGGTGAGCGAGTCATGCGTGTCCCACGTCAACGCCGGGGAGAAATACGCGATCACGGATGTGTCAGTAGATCGATATCTGATCGTGCGCGTCCCGAGCTTCGCCGATGACACACGAATACGAATGGCATCGAGCTCCACCGAGTCAACCTTGGGCTGAAGCACACGGAACACATGCGTGACAGTCCCGTAAACGATCCCCTTTGGCGGGTCGAATCGAACCCGCAGCGTCATGCGCTGCACATCCAGTGGATGCTCGCGTGGCTCGGAGCCGGGTGCATCTACCAACGTTGAGGTATGAATGAAGGGGGCTTGCGCAGAACCTATAACCGCGCACAGCACTGTCGCTAGAAGAAGGGTCAATGGCTTCATGACCACAAAGATATCCGAACAGAAGTGTATGTTTCGGCAACAACCACCCTGCTGGAACGTCATGACCTGCCGCTACTGTTTGGGTACATCGTAGCAACGGTCATTGGTGGAATGCTGATGGCATTTCTTGGATTCAGCATCGCACGACACGGCACATGAGCCCACAAACTCTTCGAACACAGATTTTCATGATCCTCTGCGCCGTCCTTGCCGCAGCAGGGTGCGTTGAGGCGCGTCAGCATCCCCCTTCCTATCATTCATCTCACTCATCCCATTCCCCCGCCATGGATTCAACGATGCGTCGTGAGGTTGCCACCCTCGGTGGCGGTTGTTTTTGGTGTGTCGAAGCCGTCTTTGAACTGGCCGAAGGCGTCATCTCTGTCGAAAGCGGCTATACGGGTGGATCTGTTCCAAACCCGACGTATAAGCAAGTCTGCGACGGAACCACAGGTCATGCCGAGGTATGCCGGGTGACGTTTGATCCCTCCGTGATATCATTTGCCGACGTGCTTCAGATCTTCTTTGCTGCACACGATCCGACGACCCTGAATCGCCAGGGTAACGACGTCGGTACGCAGTACCGGAGCGCCATCTATACGCACAGTAAGGAGCAGGAAGCGATCAGTCGGGATTACATCCGCCAGCTGACCGAGTCCGGAACGTGGAGCGATCCAATCGTGACAGAGATCACGCCGGCACCAACGTTTTACAAAGCCGAAGACTATCACCAGAACTACTACGAGCAGAACGGTTCGCAGCCATACTGCGCGTTTGTTGTTCGACCCAAGGTTGAGAAGTTCAAGAAGCAATTCAAAGATCGCCTGCGCAGCGACGCACGATAGGTGACGTCGCGCTCGATTGATATCGCTGGCATGCATTGCTCGGCCTGTGTCTCGGCCGTCGAGCAAGCCTTGATGAAGGTAGGGGGCGTCAAATCCGCCAGTGTCAACCTCGTCACGAACAGCGCAACAGTGGAGCTCAATGCATCGGTGAGCGATGAGGATCTGCGACGCGCCGTCGTCTCTGCCGGGTATCGGGTTGAGGCTGTTTATAGTCAGCGTACACGCACAGACGAAGACGAATTCGTCAAGCGTCTCGAAGCCCCGGCGCACGAGTATCGCCGCGCATTGATGATCGCCGCCCCTTTCTCCCTGGCGGTTGTTCTGATCGGGATGTCGGCCATGACCGGCATGCACCTTGACCACGTCAACGAGCTCCTTTGCGTCCTTTCTCTGCCTGTACTTTGGTCGGGACGCATGTTCTTTCGCGGCGCTTTCGTAGCCGCACGTCATGGTAAGGCCACGATGGACACTCTTGTGACGCTTGGCACAGGTTCTGCGTTCGTCATCAGCGTCCTCATGACCTTCATGCCCGATCAGTTTTCCGGGAATGCACATGCCGGTGCTTACTACGATTCCACCACGACGATCATCGCGCTGGTTTTGCTTGGGAAGTGGTTGGAGTCCGGTGCCAAACAACGCACTGTCGATACGCTCGCATCGCTTCTCAAGCATCACGCTCGGCGCGCCTTCGTTGTTCGAGATGGCCATGAGCTGGCCATTGACGCATCGGAGATGCTTATCGATGACGTCTTCATTGTCCGCCCGGGTCAGCAGATCCCTGCCGACGGAACGATCATCAGTGGCACATCGGCCATCGACGAGTCTATGATCACGGGCGAGAGTATCCCTGTTGAACGGGGCACCAGTGACCGCGTGATCGGCGGCTCAATGAACACGCTCGGCTCATTCACCGCTCGGGCCACGGCAGTTGGTGCTGACACGGTGCTTGCCGGCATCATCCGCTCGGTAGAAGCTGCTCAATCGAGTAAAGCCCCCATTCAGCGAATGGCCGACAGGATAAGCGGCGTGTTCGTGCCGGTTGTCGTTGTCGCCGCACTGATCACATACGTCGTCTGGCTGGTGGCCGATCCGTCGGCCGACCCAACGGGGCGCCCCCTGATGCTTGCCATCTCCGTGCTTGTGATCGCCTGTCCTTGCGCCCTCGGACTGGCAACTCCCACGGCTATCATCGCCGGAACAGGAGCAGCAGCCCGCCGTGGCATCCTGTTTTCCAATGCTGCCAGCTTGGAGCGACTCGAATCCGTCGACACGATCGTCCTCGACAAAACAGGTACGCTGACCATGGGTCAACCACGTGTGCAGCAATGGACGCAGATCGATCATCCTCGCCTTGACCAGTCACACGCACTCAATCTAGTCCGCACCCTCGAGCATCACTCGGAACATCCGCTTGCGCATGCATTGAGGAACTGGTGTGAGACCGCCGGAGCTCAGCTTCTGAGCGCTGCCGATGTACGAACAATTCCCGGTCGAGGCACCACCGGCAACGTCGGCGGACATCGAGTGCGTATCGGTAGTGCCGCTCTTATGAGCGATTCGCTGCTGCTCATCCCCGAAACACTTCAGGCAGCGGCTGACGCCGATACACAGGCTGGGCTGACCTCGGTCTTCGTGAGCATTGATGGCTCGGTATGCATGAACTTTGGGATTGCCGATGACCTCCGTCCGGAATCGGCCGAGGTCGTCAACTCACTACGAGCAAGCGGACATCGCATCATCATGCTCACGGGCGATCGCCAGGAGGCAGCGGCGGCAATTGCGGCTCGCCTCGGCATTGAGGACTTTGTTCACTCTGTAACGCCCGACGGGAAGCGTGATGCGATCGCCACGTTGCAGCGAAGGGGCTCAGTGGTCGCAATGGTCGGCGATGGCATCAATGACGCCCCCTGCCTTGCCCAGGCGGATGTTGGCATCGCGGTCGGATCCGCAGCAGATATGGCCAAGACGTCTGCCGACCTTACTCTTATGCGCAACGACCTTCGTTCGATCGTGGACGCGCGTTTAATCTCAGCATCGACAATGCGGGTCATCCGCCAGAACTTCATCCTGGCATTCATCTACAACGTGCTTGGAATTCCCTTGGCCGCCGGCGCGCTGATACCCCTACTCGGATTGCAGCTCACGCCCATGTATGCGGCCTTTGCGATGGCAATGAGCTCAGTTACCGTGGTGACAAATTCCTTGCGTTTGCGCTCGCGCGGGTAGCTGTGCATTATTCCTAGCAAGAATCGTGCTAATTTTTCAGAAGCATGATTCTGCTCGACCATCTTCTCATCCAAGAACAGGTACTAAGTGCATCCTTCGCATGTGATCTGAAGCAATGCAAGGGCGCTTGCTGCACCATGAAAGGGGGCGCCGGAGCGCCTCTGCTGGAGAGCGAGGTCGAACCACTACGAGCGGCGATCTCAACTTCGGTAGAGTATCTGCCAGAGCGCTCACGGACATGGCTGCAGGGGAACGACCCAGTTGAGGGCTCTCCGGGCGACCTATCTGTTGCGTGCCTTGATGAGGCAGATTGCGTCTTCGTGTATTACGAGGGCGATGTAGCCAAGTGCGCTCTTGAGCGCGCGTGGTTGGAGGGTGTCTCAACGTTCCGCAAGCCCCTTTCATGCCATCTGTTCCCCATTCGGGTGGCGAACTTCGGTGGGCCTTACCTTCACTATGAGAAGATCGACGAGTGCGAGCCCGGCAGGGCGCTAGGCACGGAGCTTGGTCTTCCCCTCGTTGAGTCACTGCGCGAGGCTCTGGTGCGAGCCTATGGCCAGGACGTCTACGCCCGCATCCTTGCCGCGGCCAGGGGTCAGGACGGGGGTGACGCATGAAGGTTGGTCTGAATCTGCAGACGGGGCTCCAGCAATCGCTCACTCCGCAACAGATCCAGTATCTCAAGATGCTGCAGCTGCCACTCTTACAGCTTGAGCAGCATGTTCGCGTGGAGCTTGAGAACAATCCTATGCTTGAGGAGGCATCGGAGCATGAGGTCACTCCCGAGGAAGCCGATCGTGTGACCGGGGATAGCGAGGGCTCTGCCGAATCAACTGCCTATGCCTCACCGGCACCAGAGGTGTCGATGCTGCGCCCTGAGGGTCAGGCTTCCGATGAGCATCCCCAGACATCTCTTGATGAGCACGAGTTCGACATGTCGGAGGCACTCGAGTTCCAAAAACTACTGCTTGGTGAAGATGCGTCGGCAGCAGGGGGCGAGTCAGGCGTCAGCGATGACGACGATGAAGATTATCGCTTTCAGATCGGCACTGTTCAGACCCTTGAAGAGGATCTGCTTGAGCAGCTGAGATTCCTGCCGATGTCATCCGAGGAACACGAGTTTGGCCAATACATCATCGGAAGCATCGATGATGATGGGTATCTGCGTCGCCCCTTGGACGAACTCCTTGAGGAGACAAATAACCAATTCAGCGAGCACAACCTAGCGGTCCATCAGATCGAGCGCGGCGTGCGCGTTACGCTCTACCAGCGTGATCTGATCGAGGGTATCGATAGGCTCGCTCTTCCCCTGACCATGCAGCAGGCCGAAGGGGTTCTCAAGAGAGTACAATCGCTGGATCCGCCCGGTATCGCCTCGCGGTCCGTTCAGGAGTGTCTGGTTGCGCAGCTACGGGCCGTTGAACGTCCCAATGCGGCCCAGAAGCTGGCACTAATGGTGCTCACCAAAGCATACGAGCCGTTCGCGATGAAGCACTATCACGTCATCGAGAAGCAGCTTGACGTGACGGAGTCGTACCTGCGTGAGGCTCTGGACGTCATCAGGCATCTTACACCCAGACCGGGCGGCGGCACTATCACGGCCGAAATGAATACGGTTGTACCTGACTTTACCGTAGAGACAACCGAGGATGAATCCGACTTTCTCATCACCGTCAATGACTCGCGGCTTCCTACTCTACGTGTCAGCACGGCCTATGAACGACTCAAGAAGGAAGCACGGTACCTGAAATTCAATCGAGAGACGCGCGAGTTTCTACGCAAGAAGTACGAGGACGCCAAGTTCCTGATGCAGGCACTTCGACAAAGAAAGAACACCATGCTCAGGATCATGACCGCAATAGTTGGGCTTCAGCAGGAGTTCTTCCGTAAAGGGCCAGAGCACCTGAAGCCCCTTATTTACCGTGATGTTTCAGAGATCACGGGCCTCGACATTTCAACGGTCTGCCGAATCGTTAACGCCAAGTATGTGATGACCTCTTTCGGAACCTTTGAACTGAAGTACTTCTTCAGTGAGTCACTCACGACAGATGATGGCGAGGAGGTCTCCACGAGGGTCATCAAGCAGAAGATCAAGGAACTCATAGATTCCGAGTCAAAGAGTAAGCCACTAAGCGACGAAAAGATCTGCAAAGACCTTAAGAAACTCGGTTTCAACGTTGCCCGCCGTACCGTTGCGAAGTATCGAGAGCAGCTCCGCATACCCGTTGCCCGCCTTCGCAAAGAACTGTAAGCGGCATGGTCACGTCTTGACCTCAGCACGCCACTAAGAATCGGGTCTAAAAGAGGTGATTCATCAACCCTGTGACAAACAGATTTTTGATCGCGTTTGGGCCATTTGGCCCACTATGACAGTATGTGGCATATTGAGTGCCGTAGCATCGCAGCAGTTTATCGTTGTTGTTCGTTCTGCGTATGAAGTCCATGTCACGTCCCATGCTGATCCGCATACGGATCATTCTCCAGCACCTCTCCAATGGTCAGCGTGTCACTGCTGGTCACATGGCCCGTCTGCTTGATGTCAGTCAGCGGACTGTCGCTCGTGATTTCGACTACATGATCAATGGTCTCGACCTACCGATCAA
Organism: Candidatus Kapaibacterium sp.; assembly: GCA_018882895.1. Lineage (GTDB taxonomy): Bacteria > Bacteroidota > Ignavibacteria > Kapaibacteriales > Kapaibacteriaceae > UBA10438. The sequence goes on along the minus strand of VERF01000040.1, from coordinate 12,978 downwards.
GTACGAATTCACACAGAGGTCGTACGTTCTCGACGGGCCCTTGCCCTCCATCTTCGACGTTACAGGCTCCAAGGATGGGGCCTCTGGCGGTCTTGCACCAGCCGTTCCGAGACACAGAGCGGCCGCCGCTGCGGCACGGCCCAAGCGCAACGTCAGGTCGCGCGGGGCAAAATGAACTTCATAGAAATATCGAGTGCCACTGCACTGTGAGTGATCGCACCTACGCTTATGAAGTCGACGCCTGTCTGGGCGTATTCTCGAAGGTTGCTTAACGTGATGTTGCCACTGGCTTCCGTCTCGAGCTGATGGGCAACCATGCGGACGCCTTTGGCCACGATGTCAGGTGTGAAGTTGTCGAACATGACGCGATGAACCCCTGAACACTGCAGCACCTCTGCCACATCTTCCAGAGATTGTGCTTCTACCTCGATACGAATGGCCTTATGTGAGCGCAGCTCCGAAATGACGCGATCTACGGCTTCGCGAATCCCACCGCAAGCAGCGATATGATTGTCCTTGAGCATGACCATGTCATAAAGTCCGAACCGATGATTCCGTGCCCCGCCTATGACCGTGGCGTACTTGTCAAGGAGTCTCCATCCCGGAATGGTCTTGCGAGTGTCCAAGATCTGCGCGCTGGTGCCTTCAATACGATCGACGTACGTCCGGGTCTTTGTGGCCACGCCACTCATCCTCTGAATGAAGTTCAGAGCAGTGCGTTCCCCTGTCAGCAGAGCCTGGGCCGGACCTTCGATCGTGGCCACGACGGTTCCGGGACTGCAGATGCTGCCCTCGTCGACAAGCAGGTCAACGGTCACGTCATCCGAGAGCTGTCGGAAGACGATCGGAATAACCGGCAAGCCACAGATGATTCCCTGCTCCTTGACGATGAAGCGCGCCGCTGCCCGAGCAGAAAGCGGGATGCAGCAATCGCTCGATATATCGCCCGTTCCGATGTCCTCATGCAATGCGAATTGAATGAGGCGCAGAACGGAAGAATCGACCGGGAAGATGGGCTGTCGATACAGCATTGTCATGCAGCAAATCTACGAGACGACGAGACTAGTAAAGTCGAACTTCTCACCGTCGAAGAGCCCCTTATCACTGAGCTTGAGTTGAGGAATCACAAGAAGAGCCATGAAAGACAACGTCATGAAAGGGGCTCGCAGCTGCGATCCCAGATCCTTGGCCATCGCATCAAGTTCCGTGTAGCGCCGTGCCACCTCATACCCATCAACATTGCTCATGAGTCCTGCCACCGGCAACTCAAGAACGTGAGCAACGCCGCCGCGTGCCACGCTGATCCCACCTCGTGCTTCGATGACGGCATTGACGGCGCAGACAATCTCGGCATCGGTTCGACCAACGGCGATTATATTGTGTGAGTCGTGGGCCACCGAACTTGCCAGCGCTCCTGCGGCAAGTTCAAATGAACTCACGTAGGCTGCGGCAATCGGTGCATTGGCGTATCGGTTCACCACCACAAGCTTCAGGACGTCTTCAGCCGGAAGTGTAGCGTGCCGCTCGGAGGTCACCAGCTGACCGTCATGTGCGACGATCACACGAACGACGCTGCCGTCTGGTGCGCCCCCTATCTGAGACTCAGTGATCGGTGTGATGCCAAAGTTGTTGATCGGCTCCTCAACGTGATGCGGTATCAGCGATACGCCGCCTCGCGCGACGCAGTTGCCGGCGACCCACGTCTCGCGTATGGCGAAAGCATCGAGATCTTCAACAACAATAAAGTCCGCGCGATCTCCAATGCGAAGCAATCCAACGTCGAGACCGTAATGGTCGACGGGGTTGACGCTGGCCGAGCGCAACACGTCGAAGAGATCATACCCATGATCGAGTGACCGACGAACGAGTGCATTGATATGCCCCAACACCAGCGAGTCCGGATGCATATCGTCACTGCAGAACATCACATGTTGCGGGTGCAGTCCGAGCAGTGGATGCAAGGCCTCGTAGTTGCGAGCTGCTGAACCTTCTCGAATCAGGATCTTCATGCCACATTGAATCTTATCGAGCGCTTCATCAAGAGTGAAGCACTCGTGATCCGTGCTGATGCCGTGCCGCGCATATCGTTGTGCGTCATCACCGCGCAAGCCCGGAGCATGACCATCAATGACGCGGCTGCAGGACCGGGCGATGGCGAGTTTCTCCATCACTTCCGGATCATCATTGAGCACGCCCGGCCAGTTCATCATCTCACTCAAATAGCGCACACGCTCATCCTCGAACAGCGTCCGTATATCAGCCGCTGTCACACGGGCACCGGCCGTCTCGAAACTTGTAGCCGGTACGCATGATGGGGCACCAAAGGCAATGGTGAACGGAACGCGCGTAGCATTGTCGAGCATGTACCGAACACCTTCCACTCCGCATACGTTTGCGATCTCATGAGGATCGCTGACGGTGGCCACCGTGCCGTGAACCACGGCCAGACGGGCGAACTCTGATGGAACGAGCATCGACGATTCGATGTGGACGTGGGCATCCACAAAGCCGGGCATGATAAAGTTCGTCGAGGGGGCTTGCGCCACCTCACTGATGTCGATGATATGGCCATTCTCCACCGTGACAACGCCCGGATACATGCGCCGTGCGTGCACGTCCACGATCGTACCGCCGATCTGCTGCTTTGTCATACCTAGCCCCCTGACGTAGTTGTCGAAGATGTGCCAAACGGCCAGTTTCCGCGAACCTTGGAGAGCAACAAAAAGGCGACCAGGCCGATGATCGGAGCAATGATGCCTACCTGCTGCTTCTGAACACTTGCACTCATGAACACCCATATCCAGGCACACACGGCCAGCAGCGCCGGTAGCGGATAGAGCCACATTTTCCATGGCATCGAAGAGGCCCCGTCACGCTTCCTCATGATGACGAGGCCAACGGCCTGCGCAATGAACTGCGTGAACACGCGCATGGTGATGATCGACTTGATGGCATCGTCAAGCGTCAGTGTTAGACTGAACACGATGCCGATGGCGGCAAGCACCACCAGGGAAACATGCGGGAAATGCTCCGTCGGATGTAGACGCTCGAATACTCTGAAGAAGATGCCATCACGCGCCGCCGCAAAAGGTATGCGCGAGTAGCCGAGCATAAGGCTGAAGAGCGACGAGACAGCCACTACCAGAATAAGCCCCGTCATGACCTGGGCAGCGGTCGCCCCATACAGCCTGTCGATGTACAGACTCACAACAAAGTTGGAACCTGCCACCTCCGATGCCGGCAGAACGCTGAAGAGCGAGATCTGATACAACAGGTAGAGTATTCCGATGCCCATGATGGACAAGTACATGCTGCGCGGAATCGTTCGCTCTGGCTGGCGGACCTCGGCACCGAGATGACAGACGTTGTAGTATCCCAGAAACGAATACATCGTCGGTATGCTTGCAACTCCGAGAGCGGCCCAGATCGACATGTTCGGATCAGGAGTCGTGAGTGCACCTGAGAAGGCCATCGATGGGTTGCCGAATACAAGTCCCGAGCCGATGATCCAAAGGAACGTCGCAATCACGCAGAACCAGAGGGCGACCGAGATCTTGCCCACATCGCCGATGCGCCGATACAGCAGAAAGGTCACCAGCACAATCAGCGCTGCTGAGCAGAGTCGGCTCACGGGCTCATCGACTGGGCCCACCAGGTAGGTGGCGTACTTCATGAAGCCGATCGATGCCGATGCCACAACCAGCGGCGCCTGAAACGTTGTCTGCCAGACGAACAGAAACGACATCAGCCGGCCCCACCGATTCCTGCCATAGGATTCTCGCAGAAAGACATACGAGCCCCCTGCCTCCGGCATGCGCGCGCCTAGCTCGCTCCAAACGCTGGCATCGACCAGGCAGATGACGAAGCCGAGACCCCATGCCAGAAGGGCAAGCGGGGCCGACCCCATTGTGGCGGCCACCAGGGCTGCCGTAACGAACGGTCCGATGCCAACCATGTCGATCATGTTGATCGCCGTGGCCTGAAAGAGCGTGAGTTCACGCTTGAGCATCAAGGTACCTCGACCTACTTGGTTGCCGGATCGACCGACCAGAGCAGTTTCTGCCGTAGAAGGTCGTAATACGTGCTGTCGACCCGCTTGATGAGCTTCACAAGATGTGCGCTCTTGCGAACATGCACTGTTTGGTCATGATCGACCACTCCGAGGATCTGTCCATCGGCCACCACTTGACCTGTCGCTGCTTCGGACAGAAGCTGCAACCTGATCTCCGACGTGTCATCAATGATCAAGGGGCGAAGCGTGAGCGTATGCGGCGCGATCGGAGTGATGCACAGGGAATTCGTCGACGGAGCAATGATAGGTCCACCCGCTGCCAGCGAATACGCTGTAGAACCCGTCGGCGTAGCCACGATCACTCCATCGGCCCGATAGTCGGCAACATGATGATCGTCCACCCACGCCTTTACTGAGATCATCTTCGCCTTTGAGGAGCGTTCAACGAGGACTTCGTTCAAAGCAAAGCTCGAAACCTCTCCAAAGGTCACCTCGAGCGTCGTACGATCCACGATGCGATATGCACCGGAGATGACGCGTGCAATTGCATCATCGAGTTCCGACATTGCGAATTCAGCAAGGAAGCCAAGCTTACCAACGTTCACACCCATGATAGGGACGTCCGTGCCCATTAAGGTCCGTGCCGCCGCAAGCAGCGTCCCGTCACCGCCGAATGTCATCACCATATCGGCAAGTTTCCGAAACTCGTCTTCCTCCCGAACCTTGCATTTCGCTGCTATCTCCGGAGCGAGCACATCAGCGATTCCCGGACTTACGACGACCTCTATGCCTTCTGTGGAGAATCGCTCAATGGCGACGGCCACACCGCGAATAGCATCAGGTCTGCCGGCATGCGCCTTGATGGCCAGTTGGCGCATCATGCAAGCTGGTCCATTGTTGAGGGGGCGTCCGGATTTCCAAAGACCTCGACGAAGTTGAGCTTCAGAAGTGAAAGAGTCTGCTCCATGAAGCGCTCTTCTTCCGCTTCGAGATTGCCCGCGGTCTTCTGCCGAAGGGTATCCAGCACACCGATCACATATCGGGCGTAGTCTTCGTTCTTGGCGATCTCGCCAGTAGCCGGATGCAACATCTTACCGAGTGCAACGAGACCTTCCACCTGGAAGACCTGAAGCACGTTGAGAAATGGTACGTTCATATCAGAATCGTCGAAAGTTCTTTGAGATATCCCGGTACGGGCTTGCGCGTCGTCCAGGTGTCTTCGAGAGGAACCATTCGCACCGAGCCGGCAACTTCGCCGATCATCACGTCGGTTTGGCCCCCTAACAGAGCATCCACTGCCGCAGCGCCAAGCCGCGAAGCCAGCACGCGGTCGCGTACCGTTGGCGAGCCCCCTCGCTGAATGTGTCCGAGGATCGAGACCTTTGAAGGAATACCGTACCGCTCTTCAATGGCCTTGCTGATTCCCATCGCACCTCCGAGCTCATCGCCTTCTCCCACGATCACTACGGTACGACGTTCGCGTCCCTGCGAAACAATGCGCCGATACAGCTCGTCGATATCTGTGATGGTCTCCGGCACGGCAATGTATTCCGCTCCGCAGGCGATGCCAACGTCCATGGCGATGAATCCGGCATGACGTCCCATGACCTCGATGAAGAACAAGCGTCCATGAGAGTCGGCCGTATCACGAATCTTGTCGATGGCTTGCGCGGCCGTATTGATGGCCGTGTCATAGCCGATCGTAAAGTCCGTACCCGAAAGATCGTTGTCGATCGTTCCCGGAGTGCCGACGATCGGCATGCCGTGCTCAGTCCAGAGAGCGTGCGCCCCATGAAACGTACCATCACCACCACAGGCAATGACGCCTTCGATGCCGTTACTGCGAAGCTGCTCGATGGCCCGCACTCGTCCTTCGACACTCAGAAAGTCCTCGCAGCGTGACGTCTTCAATATCGTCCCGCCTCGATCGATGATGTTGGCCGTCCGGATCCTGTCGAGCAGCTCAAAATGGCCGGCGATCATGCCTGAGTAGCCACCGATGATCCCGACGACCTCAACACCTCGCTTTTCGCCGACGCGTTCGACGGCTCGAATGTGGGCATTCATTCCGGGGGCGTCGCCCCCACTTGTAAAGAGTGCAATTCGTTTCATCGACTGCGAAGATACGGGGCAACGGCTGATTGCCTCGGTAACAACGCGACCTGGATGTTACGGTCAATGTTACCGAATGGTAACTGACTATTACCCCAGTGTTACGGTAGGTTTGCGTCGAAACAATTTCATAAAACACCAATAACACGGGGGTCGTGTGAAGGTTTGCAACTCGATCGTTTCGATCATTTTTCTCGTCTCAGGGCTGTTTGTGACCTCTGAGTGGTCATGGGCGCAGGCCTCGACGCAGTCCCACGGGAGCTTCGACTTCAACTCGGACGGGGTGGTTTTCCAGTCGGCCGACAGTTCGACGCGCGTTACCATGCGTTTTCGGATGCAGAACTGGGCCACCTACACCACCAAGACCATGGGCGAGGACGATGATCTCGACCTGTCGGCCGGTTCGACGGACATGGTTACACGCCGCCTGCGACTTCGCTTTGGCGGCGCCCTTGTCGATCCACGGCTGACCTTCAACCTCCAACTGTCGTTCTCCCGCTCGGACATGGACTGGAACGACACGCAGTTTCCGAACATCATTCGTGACGCTATGGTGTTTTGGAATTTCTCTCGTGACCTGCAGGTGGGGTTCGGTCAGACAAAGCTGCCCGGCAATCGCCAGCGCGTGGTCTCATCGGCAGATCTGGAAATTCCCGACCGTTCGATCGTCAACGGCGCATTCAATCTCGACCGGGACTTCGGCTTCCAGGGCTTCTGGCGCCCAATCACGGGAGACGTGGTGGTCAATCTGCGCGCGGCGATCTCCTCAGGCGACGGACGCAACCAGCCGGTGATCCCGGGCGGCGGCCTTGCCTACACGGGTCGCATCGAGGTGTTGCCGTTTGGAGCCTTTACCGGAGGGGGTGACTACTTTGAGGGCGACATTCTTCGGGAAAAGTCGCCCAAGCTGAGCGTCGGTCTGTCATACCAGCGTAACGACCGTCAGACCAAGACCCGCGGCACGCTCGGGCGGGCCCTGTTCGCACAGCGATCCTCGAACGTGGCGTATGCCGACGCTCTCTTCAAGTACAGCGGCCTGTCGATCTACACTGAGTATGCCCAGCGCACTTCGAATGATCCGGTCACCTATCGTGACACCACGCGACGCGAAGCCTCGGCCATCTTCGTTGGCACCGGATACATGGCACAGGTGTCCTATGTGTTCCCTTCTATGTGGAATGTTGCGGCGCGCTATGCCGTCGTAGATGCCGGCTCCCAGCTAGCCGGACTCTCCGATTACACGAAGCAAACCAACATCGCCGGCGTGGTGGGATACTACTTCAATCGCCACCGCGTAAAGGCCAATCTCGAGCTGGGTACGAACCGAACGGTACAATACAACCGTAACAGTGCCCTCGAGACCGTGTACTACGCAAGATTCAATGTCGAGCTCGGCATCTGATCTCCTCCGTGTTACCATAGGGTAACATTGATGCTTCGTCGCAAACACAACAAGCATCCTCCCCAATTTTGAAGACGTTCTGTTCACTAACATTCTCATCAACCATGAAACTTGTACGTCAACTCGCCCCCTTCACCGCTGCACTTCTGATTCTGACCTTTGTGGCCTGGGCAATGCCAAAGGACCTGGTCACCATCAAGGGGTCGGACACAATGGTCATCCTGGTTCAGCGCTGGACGGAGATGTATCCCGACAAGAAGGCTACCGAATTCCAAGTCACCGGTGGCGGCTCGGGAACGGGCATTGCAGCTCTAATCAACGGTACGACGGACATCTGCTCATCTTCCCGTCCGATCAAGAAGGACGAAGTTGCCCAGCTCGAGAAGAAGTATGGCTACAAGGGGCTCGAGATCCGCGTGGCAATGGACGGGCTTGCCATCTATGTTCACAAGGGCAACCCGGTCAAGCAGTTGACCATGGCTCAGGTGAAGGACATCTTTACGGGCAAGGTGACAAACTGGAAGGATGTTGGCGGAGCCAACAAGCCGATCCTGCTCTACTCGCGTGAGAACAACTCGGGGACGTATGAATTCTTCAAGGAGCACGTTCTGAACAAGCAGGACTTTGCCGCCAACGCCCAACATATGGCCGGAACCGCCGCACTGATCAATGCCATCTCGAAGGATCCAAACGGCATCGGCTTCGGCGGCGCAGCTTACGCCAAGAACGTCAAGGCCGTACCGATCGCTAAGGATGCATCGGCTAAGGCCATCTCGGCCAACGTCGCCTCAATTCATTCCGGAGAGTATCCGATCAGCCGTTTCCTTTACTTTTATCTTAATCGTAAACCAGAAGGAAGCGTCAAGAAATTCATCGACTGGGTAATTTCGGCCTCCGGTCAAAAAGTCGTCTCCGAAGTCGGGTACTATCCGATCAAGAAGAAGTAAAGGGTTGAGTGCCGAATCCGTTTCAACAAACACGCAAACGTCCGGGCGAATGGATCATGGAATGGTCCATTCGCCTCGTCGCATCCGCCTCGATCATTGTCATCTTTCTGATCCTGCTGTTCGTGATGCGAGAGGCGGCCACGTTGTTCGTGAGCGCCTCTACCACTGCCACCGAATCAACCTCATCATCGGCCCCCTCCGGAGATCTTGTCCCGGAGTCGTATGACCCAGGTGCTGCTGATGCGCCCAGCTCGTCAGAGCCCGAAGTGTACAATCCGGATGCCGAGGAGCCGGCAACCGCAGAGCCCGCGGGAGAGCCCGGTGCACCGGGCCAGTTCATCTACGCATCCAAGAACCCGAAGTATCCGGAGATCTACAATCCGGATACGGGGCTCCTTCCGGCCGACATCGACGATGTCGAATCCGAGGCTGAGACACCAGACACGCTGGCGCGGCAGAACGTTCTGACCAAACTCGCCGGCGATTCCTGGCAACCGGTCGGTGAGGTTCCCAAGTTTGGTCTTGCTCCGCTACTGATAGGTACAGCCAAGACAACGATCATCGCCATCCTCATTGGTGCCCCACTTGGAATCCTTGCAGCCCTCTACGTGGCCTTCTTCGCCAAGCGTCGGGTGCGCGAATTCGTCAAGCCTGCCATCGAGCTCCTGGCCGGTTTCCCGTCGGTGGTCATCGGTTTCTTCTGCCTCGTTACCGTGGCGAGTTTCATACAGGACCTTACAGGCGTTCAGTACCGCCTCAATGCAGTCGTCGGCGGAATCGGACTTTCGCTGGCGGTGATCCCGATCGTGTTCTCCATTGCCGAGGATGCGCTGAGTGCCGTGCCGAAGACGCTGCGTGAGGCCTCGCTCGCGCTTGGGTCGACCGAGTGGCAGACTGCCTACCGTGTGATGCTGCCGGCTGCAGCGCCCGGCGTGTTCGCCGCCGTGCTTCTGGGTATCGGACGTGCCTTCGGTGAAACGATGATCGCAATTATGGCCACCGGAAATGCCCCCTTATCGAGCCTGTCCCCGCTGGAGCCGGCCCGCACCGTTGCGGCCACCATTGGAAGTGAGATGGGCGAAGTGGTCTGGGGTTCTGAGCACTACGGCGTGCTGTTCTTCATGGGCGTGATCCTGTTTGTGTTCTCGTTCAGCCTCAATGCGGTGACCGAGCTGTACGTTAAGAAGCGGCTCATCAAGAAGTTCCAGGGTCAATGATGCAGACGTCCTCATCATCCATGCCGCTTCCAAAGCGACTGATCGGATTCTTTGCCGTGACGATCGCCATGACCGCTGCCGTTGCAGTGCTGGGCATCATTCTCGGCATGGTCGGGTCGTTCATCTCCAACGGAGGCGATGGAGTCACGTGGTCATTTCTCAGTGAGTTCCCGCGCAACAACAACACCGAAGGCGGCATCTGGCCGGCGCTGGCTGGCACGACGTTTCTGGTGCTGCTCATGACGATCCTGGGCGTTCCGGTAGGGACAGCCACGGCCATCTACCTGACCGAGTTTGCCAAGCAGGACTCATGGTTTGCCCGCTCGGTGCGGTTCGCCGTAAACACCCTGGCAGGCGTCCCGTCTATCGTCTTTGGCCTCTTCGGCGTAGGCTTCTTTATCCAGTTCATGGGCAACGGCATCGACAGCTGGTTCGGAACCACGTCGTTCGGAGATGGTTCGCTGCTATGGTCATCGGCCACGCTGGCAGTGCTGACCCTGCCGGTAGTGATCGTGGCTGTGGAAGAGGCGCTTCGCGCGGTCCCACGAGACCTACGCGAAGCCTCCCTTGCCCTTGGCGCAACGCGCTGGCAGACCATCGTCAAGGTTGTCATTCCCAACGCCGTTACGGGCATTCTTACCGGCTCGATCCTAGCCGTCGGCCGCGGAGCCGGAGAGGTCGCCGCAATTCTCTTCGTGGGCGTCACCTACAGCTCAGAGTCAATTCCGTCGGCAGTTACCGAGAAGTTCATGCATCTGGGCTACCACCTGTTTGTGCTTTCAACGCAGTCTCCGGATGTCGACCTAACACTGCCGCTGCAGTACGCAACAACATTGGTGCTGCTTGGGCTGACCTTCCTTCTGAATCTGACGGCCATTCTCATTCGCTCCCGACTGCGGAAGCGATAAGGAGCCCCCTTCCATGGCAAAAGACCTTCCACTCAAGATCGAGGCGCACGACTTCAGCTTCTACTACGGGGCGAAGCAGGCGCTGCATAGTATCACGCTCGGCATCCCTGAACGCCGTGTCACGGCCTTCATCGGTCCGTCGGGCTGCGGCAAGTCAACCTTCCTGCGTTCGATCAATCGGATGAACGATCTCATCGATGGTACTAAGACCGATGGTCACATGGTCGTTGATGGTGTTGACGTCTACTCAAAGGATATCGACGTTGTTACTCTGCGCCGCCGCATCGGCATGGTGTTCCAGAAGTCCATCCCCTTTCCGAAGTCGATCTACGAGAACATCACCTATGGTCTGACGCTCAATGAACGTCCGTCAAAATCTGATCTCGACTCAATCGTCGAGTCCTGCCTTCGACGCTCTGCGCTCTGGGACGAGGTCAAGGACCGTCTTCATCACTCGGCGCTCGGACTCTCCGGAGGACAGCAGCAACGGCTCTGTATCGCCCGTGCCGTTGCCATCAACCCGGATATACTTTTGATGGATGAACCGTGTTCGGCGCTCGACCCGATCTCGACGGGAAAGGTCGAAGAGCTGATCACGGAATTGAAGGACACCTACACGATCGTGCTTGTGACGCACAACATGCAACAGGCCGCCCGTGTGTCGGATTTCACCGGTTTCTTTCTGATGGGTTCGCTGATAGAGTTTGACCGAACACGGTCGATCTTCACCAGCCCTTCCAAGAAGGAGACCGAAGACTACATCACCGGTCGTTTCGGATAAGCCCATGAATAAGACATTTGAAGAAGACCTCGACAAACTCCGTACCCGCCTGATCCGCATGGGATCGCTGGTCGAGGAGCAGGTCGAATTCGCCCTGCGTTCGCTCCGCGAAGGCAACCAAGAGCTGGCACGCATCGTTGTGGAGCGCGACGATAAGGTCGACAAGCTCGACCTGAAGATTGACAAACAATGTCAGCGCATCTTCGCCCTGAATCAGCCCGTGGCCACGGACCTGCGGCTTCTGCTTGCGGCGATCAAGATCAACAATGAACTTGAACGCATCGGCGATATGGCCACGAATCTCGCCTCAATCGTCATTGATTCACCGGACGCCGTCAAGCTGGCCAACCAGATCGATCTGCACCGAATCGCCAACGCCGCCTACACGATGCTGAAGTCGAGCCTTGATGCCTTCATCAACAACGACCCTGAACTTGCCGCACACATCCTTCCGTCGGACTCAAACGTCGACCATCTGTATGACGTGATCCGCGCCGAACTGATCACCATCATGAAGGAAGATGGCTCACTGGTTCCGGATGGCGCAACAGTTCTCGTTGGACTCTACAACCTGGAGCGCATGGCCGATCACGCCACGAACATCGCCGAGAACGTGATCTTCCTGTCGGAGGCCAAACTTGTGCGTCACCGCGCCGTGAACGAAGATGGCGTGGACGTGATCAAGGCTATTCATGAGCGGGACAACGACTAGCCCCCTAACATGAATGGGATACCGGGCCACTTCGCCATCGCGCATGGGGGCCGTAGATTCGTCGTATGACAACTCGCGGAATAATTCTCGCAGGCGGTAGCGGATCCCGCCTCTACCCGCTGACGGCTGCCTTTTCAAAGCAGCTTCAGCCGGTGTACGACAAGCCGATGATCTTCTATCCGCTGTCGACGCTGATGATGGCAGGAATTCGAGACATCCTGATCATCTCCACGCCGTTCGATACGCCAACCTTTGAGCGACTGCTCGGCGACGGCTCCCGTTATGGCATATCCCTGCAGTACATGGTGCAGGATGCTCCTAGGGGGCTTGCCGATGCCTTCCGCGTCGGAAGTGTGTTTGTTGGACGCGACTCGGTGTCGCTGATCCTGGGTGACAACATATTCTACGGGAAGCTCGACTTCTACCGTCGTGCCATCGCCAACAACACGGGCGCCACGGTGTTCGGTTACCCTGTGACGGACCCCGAGCGCTACGGCGTTGTCGAGATGGGTCCGGGCGGCAAAGTACTTTCCATCGAAGAGAAGCCGACTAAGCCGAAGTCGAACCTGGCCATACCGGGCCTCTACGTGTACGACAACGACGTGGTTGAGATCGCTGCAAACCTTCAACCCGGCAAGCGTGGCGAACTGGAGATCACCGATGTGCATCGCATCTACCTTGAGCGCAACGCACTCAACGTGGAGATGATCGGAAGGGGCGTGGCATGGCTCGATACGGGAACGCCCGAGAGCTTGCTTGATGCCAGCACCTTCATTCACGCCATCGAAAAGCGTCAAGGACTAAAGATCGGATGTCCGGAGGAGGTTGCCCTGCAACAAGGCTTCCTCACGCCGGAAGAGTTTCTGTCCAGCGTGGCGCAGCTTCCA
>VERF01000039.1 GCA_018882895.1 Candidatus Kapaibacterium sp. | reverse complement strand
TTCGTGGTCGGTCATCCGCAACATCGCAATGCGGGCTTCAACCTCACGTTTCGCGACAACGTAGGGTCGGTGGGAACGCTGACAGCCGGTCCCAACACAAAGGTTCAGGGCAATGAGCTAACGCATACCGGTCCGACGGCATTCAATGGTGCCGCAGCCCGGTTCGCATTCCAATGGACCGCTCCCGGTGCCCACGGTACCTACAACTTCGCAGGGGTGGGAAACGCCATCAACAATGACGGTAATGACTCGGATGCTGATGATTGGGCACTCACAGGCAACATCGCCATCACGGTGACGGGTGCCAACTTCACCAAGCCGACGGCAGGGACGACCATCTGCGCCGGATCTCAGATCTCGATTGAATGGAACCAAACTGGACTGGGTACAGTGAGGATCGAGATGTCGAAGGACAACTTCGCTTCGACACAGACCATCAACACGTTGGCCGCCAGTGGACTGTCGACGCTCTACACCATTCCAACGGACACCGAGGCCGGTTCGTACATCATCCGAATGGTCGATGCGACCACGAGCGAGGAGATCGCACGTACAGCTGCGATCACCGTTCAGGCCGGACCGAACATCGTCCTGCAGCCACTGCCAACCTTCGTCTGCGAGGGCAAGACGCTCACACTTACAGTTTCTGCCTCGGGCACCAATGCTCAGTATCGGTGGCGCAAGGACGGCGTCGACATCGCGGGAGGGACAAACTCGGTTTTGACAATTCGCCAGGTTGACTCTACGCATGGCGGACTCTATCAATGTGTTGTGTTCGCCTGTAATTCCAACGCATCATCCGAACAGGTCCTGGTCACAATCGGCAGAGGCCCCGTGATCGTCACTCAGCCGGTTCCACGGCAGCGTTGCGAGGGCGATTCGGCATCCTTCAGTGTACGCGCTACCGGGTCAGACCTTCGCTACCAGTGGCTCAAGAACGGTGCCACTCTTCCGGGTGACACCCTGTCGGTTCTAAGATTTGATCGTGTCAACTTGCTTGACGAGGCCACATATACATGTCGCGTTGAGGGGGCTTGCTCACCCACGCTGACGACCAATCCCGTCACACTGACCGTCCTTGAGCTACCGACGATCAAGACGCAGCCAGTTGACAGGTCCTTGCGCGAGAGAGATACGCTAACGCTTTCGGTTGAGGCAGGGGGCGAAGAGCTCGTCTTTCAGTGGCTGCGTGATGGCAAGGTGCTTGCGTCGACAAATAACCGTGTGCTGCGCATCGCCGGCGTGACGCGCGCCGACAGTGGCCTGTATACATGCGTGGTCTCGAACAGGTGCGACACCGTGACGTCCAAGCAGGCACTCGTAAAGGTTGCCCCGATCGCCGGACCGGGTCGACTTACACTTACAGCATCTTCCATATCGCTCGGCACTTCTGTTGCCTGTCTTACCGTGGACACAACGCTCACGGGACTGCTTGTGAACGATGGCGGAGCACCTATCACGGTAACCTCGATCTCAGCCGAACCTGTTGCCAAGATCGAAGTTGTGGGGCTGCGAGCCCCGTTCGACATGCAACCAAACGAACGTCGAAACCTTCAGATCCGCATTTCACCCAATGCTCCCGGACCGTATGATGCAAAGGTGACATTCTTTGCGAGCTCCGGTCAGCAGACCGTTATGATAAGCGGAGACGGTGCTCCGGCGCTTCGTTTTGCCAAGGACACGCTGATCTTCCCGACGGGGCAGGCCGGTACGACGTTGTGTAATCCATCATTTGCGATTCCGTGTGCTGCCACCAAGATCACGGGCGTTCGGCTTGCCGGTGCAGGTGCTTTGTCGTGGGGATTCGCACCGTTCCCGGATACGCCGATCGACCTCAAGAATGGTGACGTGTACAATCTCTGCGTGCAGTCCGTCCTGGCAGAGGGTGATGCAGCTCTGGTAAGCGTGAGCACTGACCTGGGGCTTGTGACCTTCCACGTTGTCCGGAGTGACGTCACAAGTGTCGACGAAGATGACCGTCCGGTCCCGGCCGGATCAGTGCGTGTGTTCCCGAATCCCGCCGTCTCGGATGTGAATATCATGGGCTCGTCTGATGAGACGCTGAACGTCTCGATCTACACCGTCACGGGCCAGCTTGTTCAGACCCTTCAGGGAAGGGGCGAGCTTCGTTGGGATCGACGCGACATTTCCGGGGCCGTCGTCAACGGTGGCCTCTATGTTATGTCGATCGATGGCTCGTCGAGCGGCCGATCACTGCGCAAGGTGCTTCTGTACTGACCTGACTTTCAAATCGAAACAGAAACGCCGCATCGGACAAGGTCCGACGCGGCGTTTTCTTTTTGACAGAGACGCGTGTTTACGGGAAGATTCCGAGCGACATGTATGACGTGGCGATCTTGTTAATCGAACTGA
This sequence comes from Candidatus Kapaibacterium sp., assembly GCA_018882895.1. Classification (GTDB taxonomy): domain Bacteria; phylum Bacteroidota; class Ignavibacteria; order Kapaibacteriales; family Kapaibacteriaceae; genus UBA10438. The sequence continues at coordinate 19,608 of VERF01000039.1, read as the reverse complement.
CAAAGGCAGCTGTTCGCATGTCCTTGACCTTTGGATTGCCGAAGTAGATTTCGCCAATTGTGTGATACGAATCGATCATAGTGTCTTCCAGTCCTGAGTTCACCAGATCTTCTTCATCCGCACCACGAGCAATGACCTGCCGCTCTGCGAGTGTAAGACTTTTGCCGGTGAGGCGCTCAACCGTGTCGACGATGCGCATGTTCGAGCCCTCTTCGAAGCGCTTGTCCATACGTCCGAAGCGCACGTGAGAGAGGTTCTTCAGCCACTCGAAATAAGAAACCACCACACCGCCAGCGTTGACGAACATGTCCGGCATAACAAGGATGCCCTTCTTGAGAAGGATCGGCTCAGCTTCCGAGGTGATCGGACCGTTTGCGCCCTCTGCAATGATCTTCGCCTTGATCTTGGCGGCGTTGCCCTTGTGGATCTGCGACTCAAGAGCGGCCGGTACAAGGATGTCGCATTCGTGTTCGAGAACGCTGTTGCCATCCTTGATCGTCTTGCATCCGGCAAATCCCGTGATCGAGCCGGTTGCCATGCGATGAGCCTGCAAAGCATTAATGTCGATGCCCTTCGGGTTGACGATCGCACCGTCCCATTCGATCACGCCGACGACCGTTGCGCCTGCCTCATGAAGGAACTTGGCGGCATAGTAGCCCACGTTTCCGAAACCCTGTACGATCACGCGCTTGTCTGAAAGCCCCGTGCTCATCTTCAGCTTCTTCATCAGCTTTGGATCGTTGACGGCCTCACGGACGGCAAAGAATAAGCCGCGTCCTGTTGCTGCAGTGCGGCCACGCACGCCACCCTGGCCGACGGGCTTGCCCGTGACGCAGCCGAGAGCGTTGATGTCATCCTGGACCATTGCCTGATACGTATCGGCGATCCATGCCATTTCGCGCGGACCGGTACCGTAGTCAGGTGCAGGGACGTCTACCGATGCACCGATGAAGTTCTTCTTGATCAGTTCAACGGTGTAACGACGCGTGATGCGCTCGAGCTCTTCTTCCGTGTACTGCTTCGGATCGATGCGAATTCCGCCCTTGCCTCCGCCGAACGGCACGTCCACCACGGCGCACTTGTAGGTCATCAGGGCGGCCAGTGCCTGCACTTCTTCCTGATCAACCGTCATGGCGTACCGGATGCCTCCCTTGGTTGGGAGCTTGTGGTGACTGTGCTCGGCGCGCCATGCCTGGATCACCTGAATCCCGCCCTTGATGCGCACGGGAAACTGCATGTAGTACACCGAGTTGCAGGCACGGATCTGGTCAAGAAGTCCCTGCGGGATATCCATGATCGATGCGGCCTTGTCGAAGTAGGCGTTGACGGATTCCAGGAACGGATTGTGCCCGGGGAAGTGCGAGGACTGTGAAGCCCCCTTTTTTGCTGATGCAGCCATACGTCAGCTTTGTAGGTGAAACAAGAGATGGTGAATTACAGATTGCCTCGAAGTGCCTGTTCGCGTTCGATCGATTCGAACAGTGCCTTGAAGTTACCTTTTCCAAATGAGCGAGCTCCGCGGCGCTGGATGATCTCAAAGAACACTGTTGGACGGTCCTCCACCGGCTTGGTGAAGATCTGCAACAGGTATCCTTCTTCGTCTCGGTCGACCAGGATGTTGAGGTCGCGAAGGTCGTTGATGTTCTCATCGATCGTACCGACACGCTCAAGCAGGTCTTCATAGTAGGTGTTCGGCACGTTCAGAAACTGCACGCCGCGGCGTCGGAGTTCCCCAACGGTGTGAAGAATATCGTCGGTTGCCACGGCAATATGCTGCACACCTGCTCCGTGGTAGAACTCGATGTACTCTTCGATCTGACTCTTCTTCTTGCCTTGTGCCGGCTCGTTGATAGGGAACTTGACGTATCCCGAGCCATTGGAAACGACCTTCGACATCAGGGCAGAATACTCGGTTGAGATATCGCTGTCATCGAAGGTGATCAGTAGCTTGAACCCGAGAACATCCTCGTAGAACTTGACCCATGAGTTCATCTGTCCGAGTTCGACGTTGCCCACACAGTGATCGACGAACATGAGGCCGATAGGCTCGGTCTTGTAGCCATCGTCCATGGCCTTGTATCCGGGCATGAAGGCGCCGGTGTAGTTCTTGCGCTCGACGAATGTGTGTACCGTGTCGCCGTAGGTCTTGATGGTGGCCGTGACGACCTCGCCAAACTCGTCCTTCATGACGGTTGGCTCCTGCACTCCGACAGCTCCGCGCGATGTTGTTGCATGCCACGCCGCGGTAGCATCATCAACCCACAGGGCAAGAACCTTGACGCCATCGCCGTGCTTGGCAATATGCTCGGTTATGGGGCTGTCCGGATGCATTGGAGTGGTCAGTACAAGGCGAATCTTTCCCTGCTGCAGCACATACGATGCTCGGTCACGCACACCTGTCTCCGGCCCTGCATAGGCCACCAGCTGAAATCCGAACGCCGTCCGGTAGAAGTACGATGACTGCTTGGCATTACCACAGTAGATCTCGAGGTGATCCGTGCCGTTGAGCGGCAGAAAGTCTTCAGTTGTGCTCATTGCTTATGACTCGTTTACGAGAATTGGTGAAGATTCAACGGATGACGAAAGCCTGCGTGCCGAGGAAGTGATGACATCGGCAAGACGTGTGATCTGATCAATGGTTCCGGTGCTGATGCGCACGCAGGTGGGAAGTCCAAAGCCCGCTAGTGGACGAGAGATGAAGCCCCCTTGGAGCAGATCTCGATGAAAGCGTGTGGCGTTCTGTTCCGTACCTAGATCGATCATCAGAAAGTTGGCGCTCGGTTCAGCAAAGGCAAGGCCTGCTTCCGCAGCAACCTGCTTCATGATCCGTAGACACTCGGCATTGAGGCTGACCGTGCGCTGAACGAACTCCTGATCGTCCAGGGCCGCAATGGCGGCACTGCATCCGATGCCGTTTGGATCAAACGGCAGTTTGGTGCGGCGCAGCCATTGGAGCACGTCAGGATCACCAACGGCATAACCGATGCGGAGCGCAGCCAAGCCATAGGCTTTGGAAAAGGTACGAAGGCGAATCACGTTGGGCCTTGAGAGCATCGCATCGGATGCGCACATCTCAGGGTGCAGATGACGAGCATACTCGATGTATGCCTCGTCGAGCACGACCAGCACGGAGGCTGGCACTTGCTCGAGCAGCGCTCCCAGCTCCGAAGCGTCAACAAGCGTCCCGGTCGGGTTGTTGGGATTGGCGATGTAGATCACCTTTGTGGTCTCATCAACGGCATCAACAATCGCGGCGACATCAAAGCGGTAGCCTGCGCGCTGCCGAACCAGTCGATGCTGGCGGTCTGCACCTGCGACGGCCAGACGAAAGCTGACAAATGTCCCTTCGCTGCTCAGAGCCGTTTGGCCCGGCAGAAGGAAGGTGCGCATGATCTGGTGTATGATCGCATCGCTACCGTTATGAACGCTGATCGACTCGGATGTGACGTCGTGAAAGGCAGCCAGACGCTCGCGCAGAGCCTCGCCACCATCGTTGTAAAGGTTCACGTGCCGCAGGGCGCCGGTCGCAGCAGCAGTGGCAAGGGGCGAGCATCCCAACGGATTTTCATTGGAAGCCAGCTTCTGAACATCATCTAAGCCATACTGCGCCTTGATCTGCTCGGGTGAGGCTCCCGGAGTATACGCCGAAGTGGAGTGCAGATGGGGGTTGACGCTGATCATGGGCTACAAAACTACGAAGCATGCCCCTATCTTCGCGGTTCCTCACGAACACTCGGAAATACTGTGTCTGCACCTGCAAAGTCCCGTATCGTCATCATCTTCACAGGTGGTACGATCGCCTCAAAGCTCGATTCCGAGTGGGGGGGTGTCGTTCCAAGCATGTCGGGTGGCGAGATCCTGGCACGCATTCCGGGGATACGCTCGGTGGCCGACATTGTGGTGCATGAGTACGGTACGTTCCCGGGGCCCCACATCACGATCGAGCGTATGTGGGAGATCTCGCGCATTGTTTCGCAGTACGCCAACGACCCGTCGGTTGATGGTGTTGTCGTGACCCACGGAACGGATACGCTTGAAGAGACGGCCTACTTCCTGGACTGCTCAGTCGACACACCCAAGCCCATTGTTGTGATAGGCGCCATGCGCAACAGCAGCGAACCGGACTGGGATGGTCCTCGCAATCTTCGCGATGCCGTGACAGTGGCGGCGCATCCGTCTGCTCAGGGCCTTGGCGTGCTGGTCTGCCTCGGAGGGGTCATCACGGCCGCCTCGGAGACGTCCAAGACCGATACGCAGGACCTTTCAACGTTTGTCAGCTTCGACTTCGGCCCAATCGGACGCATTTCCAACGGTGTCGTGTTCTTTCACCGCCGGCCCCTTCACAGAGAGAGCTATCGGGTCGGCTCGCTTCCGTCTTTCGTGCCGCTTCTGAAATCGTATGCCGGAATGGACGACACGCTCATCCAGGCGTGTCGCCAAAATGAGTGTTCCGGACTGGTCATCGAGGCTTTTGGCGTCGGCAACGTAACGCCCCCTGCCTACAGCGCTTTGCGATCGGCAGCCAGCGAAGGACTGCCGGTGGTGCTTGTCTCGCGGTGCCCTGTCGGCCGGGTTGAACATATCTATGCCTACGAGGGGGCGGGCACGCACCTTCATGCGGCCGGGATCATCTTTGCCGACTACCTGAATGGACAGAAGGCGCGGATCAAGCTGATCTGTGCGCTCGGAGCCGGGATGGATGTAGCACAGATCCGTGCAAGTTTTGAGTGGGCCGATGCCTCAGGAACGGGGACACCGTTATGAGATCCACCGTTGCAGTGATCGATCTGGATGCGCTCGAGTGGAACGTCGGACGCGTACGTGCCCGTGCTGCCGGCCGAGCGGTGCTCGGAATGGTCAAGGCCAATGCCTACGGGCACGGCATGATCGAGATCGCGCGGGTACTTGACGAGCTCGGGCTTGAGGTGCTGGGAACGGCCTTCGTCGATGAGGCCATTGCCTTGCGGCGGGCCGGGATCACTCGTCCGATCCTTGTCTTGACGCCGGTGGAAGCACACGAGATTGAATCGGTCGTCGAACTGGGCCTGATCACGGTCGCTTGTGATATCGATCAGGTCCGTGCACTCTCTGCGGTTGCGCAGCAGAGGGGAGCTCGGGCGTCGGTGCATTTGTACGTCGACACCGGAATGCTTCGCGAAGGCTTCCGTCCGCATGAAGCGCTGGATGCCTCCCGCATACTTCGTCAGCTCCCCGGCATCAGCCTTGATGGACTTTGCACCCACTTTGCCACGGCCGACGAGCCAGATAGCAGTTTCCTTCGAGAGCAGTTATCCACGTTTGAACAAACACATCGGCAACTCGTCGATGACGGATGTAGCTTTGTCTGGGTTCACGCGGCAAACACCGGGGCCGTCTGGCAGTCTACCGACACGCACTTCACACTGGTGCGTCCGGGCATTTCGATCTACGGGTACGACCATGCTCTTGGTGACGAGATGACGCTGCGTCCGGTGATGTCGATTCGGTCGAGAGTGGTATCTCTGCGCCGTGCCTGGCCCGGAGACACGGTCAGCTATGGCAGACGTCACATGGTGAGCAATGAGACGACCATCGTAACCGTGCCGATCGGGTATGGTGACGGCTATCTCAGGGGGCTCTCCGGTCGCGCCGAGTGTTTGATCGGTGGTCGTCGGTATCCGGTGGTCGGCAGCGTCTGCATGGACGAGCTGATGGTCGACGTCGCAGACGCACCGGTTGCCATCGGTCAGGAGGTTGTTCTTCTCGGCCGGCAAGCAGGGCAAGGCGATCGTTTCGAGAGCATCGATGCCGTCGAACTTGCCGGGTGGGCCGGTACGATCCCGTACGAGATCACCACAGCCGTTTCGCAGCGTGTCCCGCGCATCTACATTGGCCGACTTGCGCATGGTGCGCAAGGGGCCATGCAGGAAATCGTTTAGAGCCATGTATAACGTTCGACTTCAAAACTTCGAGGGTCCGCTCGACCTGCTTTTGTTCTTCATCAAGCGCGACGAGCTGGATATCTATGACATTCCGATAGCATCGATTACGCATGAGTTCCTCGACTACGTCAAGGTGCTGGAGTTTCTCGATCTTGAGATGGCTGGCGAGTTCGTCGTGATGGCCTCGATGCTTGTGCAGATCAAGGCGCAGATGCTGCTGCCGCGCCAGGAGAAGTCCGCCACGGCCATTGGTGAGATCGACGATTCCGATCCTCGGGCTGAACTGGTTCGGCGACTTCTCGAGTACAAGCGGTATCGCGAGGCCTCAGATTCTCTGATGATCTCGGCCGAGAATCAGCGCTACGTGCTCTACAGGCAAATGTTTGAAGCGGAAGAGATTCACGCATCGGAGACCGGAGCGTACCGCAATGCAACTCTGTTTGATCTACTGAAGGCACTGAAGAGAGCCATCGACAAGGCGCCGGATCAGGACGATCCGCATGTGGTGACCAGGTTCCCCGTGACGGTCGAGGAGAAGTCGAGCGAGATTCTACATGTGCTGAGGTCGGCATCGTCGACGTCGCTGTTTCGTCTGGTAGAGGGCCTGACCAAACTGCACATCGTCGTTACGTTCCTTGCCTTGTTGGAACTTGCCAAGAATCAGATGATTCTGGTTCGACAGGATGATCGACACGATGATATCGTGATTGTTGAACGAAAAAATGATGAACCTGCCGAGGGTGATGCCGAACCTGCGGCTGAATCCGGCATGAAAGAGGAACAAGGATCATGACCGACATTGAACAGGAAGCGTTTGAGCGCGACATCACCACGCGCGAATTGCCATATTTTTTCACGCTTGATCGCACGGAGCAATGTGGTGCTCTTGAGGCCCTGATCTTTGCCAGCGAGGAGCCCCTTACTGGCAGGGCACTTCATCGGATCCTGGTCCAAGAGGATCCATCGCAGCAATCCCCCGGACAGCAGCCCCTTCCTCTGGAAGGTGAACCTGTTGCTGAGCCTCCGGCCGTGACCGTTCCGGCCTTTGATGTTCCGAAGGGGTTCTTTGATGAGCTGGTCGAGCAGATCAACGAAGATCTCGGTCGTAGCAATCGCCCGTATCGCATCGTGAAGATCGCCGGCGGATTCCAGTTCGCAACCACGCCGCAGCATGGCATTCTGGTGCAACGTCTGCTCAAGGCCAAGAATCGACGTCGCCTGACGCAGGCCGCCCTCGAAACGGTGGCCATCATTGCCTACCGACAACCAATCACAAAGGGTGAGATCGACGCCATCCGAGGCGTCAATTCCGGTGAAGTGGTCAACTCACTCGTCGAGAAACAACTTGTTGCCATGGTTGGCCGATCAGAGGCGCCGGGCAAGCCCCTTCTCTATGGAACGACCGAGGAGTTCTTGCGTGTCTTCGGACTGAACTCGCTGGCCGACCTGCCAAAGCTGCGTGAGATCGATGATTTGCTCAAGACGACAACGACGATGATCGACATGGAAGACAGCGTCTCGATTCAGACCGATCATCGCACGTTGCGCAAGCAGCTGGCAATTTTGCTTGAGACAAATCAAGCCGGTGATCAGGCCGATGAGACTCCGAAAACCGAGGCTACATCGGGAGCCTACTGGCAGTCATCCGTCGAGGAACTTGAGGTTGGTTCCGAGGGACATACGGACGTCGCAGGTGACGAGCAGGAATCCGATGTTCCGCCCGACGAGGTTACGTCGTAATCACCAGGCCATCGTAGCAGAACTCAACGCCGCGGGGAAGCTTCTTCGAATCGGCCGCATGGCTGATCTGATGAGCGATGTGTGTCAGGTACGACCGTTTTGGCTGGAGTCGGTCGATGATCGACAGTGATTCTTCGATGGTGAAATGCGTCGGATGGGGTTCCCATCGCAGGCCGTCGATTATCAGTACGTCCAGGCCCTTGAGCAGGTCCAGCGACTCTTTAGGAATGTGGTTCGTATCCGTGCAGTAGGCCACCGAACCAAATCGGTATCCGTTGACGCGCATTTTTTGTCCGTGCCTCATGGGGATCGGCGTGATGTCGATATCTCCAATGCTAAAAGGGGCACTGTCAATCTCAAAGAGCTCGACGTTCGGGATCGAGGCACCGGTTGACTCGACCAGGCCAAATGCGTACGGAAAGGTCGAACGCAGGACACTGATCGTTTCACTCATGGCGTAGATCGGAATGGCGCTTCGACGTCGAAAGGCATACGGACGAAGATCGTCGAAGCCACCAATGTGATCGAAGTGATGATGCGTATACACCACCGCGTCGAGGTCGAGCACGGAGTTGGTCAGCATCTGATGCCGAAAGTCGGACGACGTATCGATCACAATGCGCGTTGTGAGGCCCTCCACAAGGAGTGATGTTCTCAGACGCTTGTCCTTCGGATCGTCACTTGTGCACGTCTGGCATTCACAGGCCACCGTCGGCACACCGGTCGAAGTGCCGCTTCCGAGCACCGTGAAGCGCATCACACGTGACGTTCGGCGTGGTAGGAGCTGCGAACAAGGGGGCCTGACTCGACAATGCCGAATCCCATCTTAAGGCCTTCAACCTCGTAATGCTTGAACTCATCGGGGTGCACGAACCGATCAACAGGTAGGTGGTTCTTGGTTGGCTGTAGGTACTGCCCCAGCGTCAGAACATCGACGTTCACATTCGCCAGCTCGACCATGGTTTCGAGGATCTCTGAAGGTGTTTCGCCGAGGCCAAGCATGATGCCCGTCTTTGTGCGCATTCCACGCTGCTTCGATTCACGCAGCACGTCAAGCGTCCACTGAAAGCGTCCCTGTGGTCGCACGTGACGATACAGACGAGGGACTGTCTCGGTGTTATGGTTCAATACATCCGGACGCGCATCGACGATTCGCTGCAGATTATCGAGGTTGCCCTTGAAATCCGGGATCAGAACCTCGATGGTGGTATTCGGTGCTGCCTGGCGAACGGCAAGGATCGTCTCGGCCCAGATCGTCGAACCGCCATCTTTGAGCTCATCACGATTAACTGAAGTGATGACGGCATGTTTGAGATTCATCGTGGCGACTGCTTCGGCCACGCGGCGCGGTTCGTCATGGTCGACTGGCAGGGGGCGACCCGTCTTGACGGCGCAGAATCCGCACGAGCGAGTGCAGGTGTCGCCATGGATCATGAATGTGGCCGTGCCGGCATTCCAGCATTCCGTGATGTTCGGGCACCGAGCCTCTTCACAAACGGTGTGAAGGGCCTTGGAACGCATCATGGATTTGACGCGCGCATAGTCCTCACCGCCCGGTGCACGTACCTTCAGCCACTCTGGACGGCGGCCGGAGGAAGATTCGGGAACGGTGATGACGGGAAGTTCGAAGTTCATGGTCGTGTTTTTTCTGTTGTCTATCAAGGTGCCGAAAGTCCGGGTCGAATTCGCTTGACGATCGGACGAATTGACTCGAGGAACGTTGTCGGCGATTTGTAGATGTCCTTCGCCTGATTGGTGGCGTCTGCCATCATTGACTCCATGTCGTACACATAGCAGTTAATGAGCACACGCTCGCCGCGAAGCTGGAAGTTCCCCTGAACAGCTTTTCGGGCTCCAAGGTTTCGTACGGCCTTCCACATGTCGGACTCGTACTGGGGGTTGTTTGGATCAAGATTCAGATCGGCCAGCGCGAGCTCGACGCTGTCGGCCGAGACGATCACGAAGTCTCGACTTTCAGGATCGGATTCCAGCAGGGCCATGCGCAGAGAGTCTGCGAACTGGTAATTCCACGCATTATACTTCATGTCGTGAGACATGTTCCGGAACGGCAACACGACCACGCGCACCTGGGCGCAAAGGTCGGTGACGACCAGGATGAGAACCGCTAGCACAGCAAAGCGAATGCGCATTGAAAGCTCCTCACGACAGTGGGTTGTCTGCAGTCGACAAAACTATGGATGATCGATCAATCGTAGTGCGGAGATCCCTGTAAGCCGAATTCTGTCTTCCTCGCCGAAGCGAGGGAGGCAACCATTTATCTGGGATCGGCGTCGCCGCCGACCTCAAGCAGCCTACCCGAACGTTGTCCGGCCCCTTTCGGGGCCGGTGGACGACGAACAGCCGTCCGCCACCCGAAGGCAGCCAACGCCCTGCTTGGCCTTGCTCCGTGCGGGGTTTGCCGGGCCGAACGGTCACCCGCCGACCGGTGGGCTCTTACCCCACCATTTCACCCTTACCTGAGCTCGTCTTCGACGAGCCATCGGCGGTATCTTTCTGTTGCACTTTCCGTTGCCTTGCTCGCAGGCCCTGGGGCCCGCGCTCTCAGCACCTTCCCGTTAGGAAGCGCACTGTTCTGTGGAGTTCGGACTTTCCTCCACTACAGCCCTCGAAAGGACAGTAGCGGCGGTTGCCCGGGATCCCCGACTACGCGATCGTCAAACTCACTCCGCTGCTTCAAGCAGCTGTTCGATGTCAACGGCCACGTCCTCGGTAAAGAGGATACGACCACAACTTTCACAGGTGTAGAGCTTGTCCCGTTGATACTTCATCTCCATGATCCGCTGTGACGGGATCGCCGAATAGCAACCGTTGCACGAATTCCTACGAACTGCAACGGCAGCCTCGTTATGGAACGTCCGGATTCGTTCGTACTCTGCCTCAAGGGTGTCATCGAGCTTAGCAATGATCTTCAAACGCAGGGCGATGAACCTTCGCAGATCATCATTCTGATCGCCGGAAAGTAGTTCGAGTGCTTTTTCCTTATCGACCAGCTTGGCGTGAACCTCATCCAGTTCAGCCTGCTGCTGCTGAAGCGTGGCCGTGAGATTCTCTTCGGTAACTCCGGAGATGCGAAGCCTTTCATCGAGATCGATGCGTTCCTGCTTGAGGTGCTCGATCTCCTTCGTAATGGCGTCAAACTCACGGTTGTTTTTTACCTGGAACTGCTGCTGCGCCAGACGCTGCTCTTTGTCCTGATTCTCCTGAATCGTCACATGTGCAGTGCCGCGCAGATGATGAATGTCTGCGATCGCCTGCTTCGTGGCGTCTACGGCCTCCTGCTTGGCACGGACGACTTTCTCGATCTTCTTGACCTCGTTGGGGAGGTCACCGAGTTCGTCATGGAGTTCGTCGAGTTCCGCATCGACGGCTGCCAGTTGGGCCAGAAGTTGGAGTTGTTCTTCCATGCATGCTCCGCAGTAAAATTTGTTACAAAACTGAAACGAGTCTGTTTTCGATCTGAGCGTCCGCCGTGTGGTACACGACGGGATTGGTGACGACGCTGCTGCTTTGGACGTTGCAATCAGGCAGCTGCGTCTTCATTACGTCGGCAATTCCTTGCGCCACGAACTGTTCCATCTCATAGTGGCCAGGGTCGACCAAGCCAATGACATTCCGAGCGGCATGAAAGGCGTGATACTTCACGTCAGCCGTGATGAACACATCGGCCTTTCCGACCACGTCAGCAAAGAAGGACATCCCGCTTCCGGCCACAAGTGCAACTCTGCGCACGCGTTCAACCACTGGGGGTGAGTATCGTATCGGTGATCGGCAGACCGTCGATATTCTTTCAATCAGCTCGCCAAAGTCAAGATCGCAGGTTGCAAAAAGCCCCATACCAACCTCGCCACCTCCGGGAACGCTAACATTTGCGCATGCAGAGATGGTCGCCTCCGGCGTCAGCTGCAGCCGGTTGGCAAGGATTCGATTGGTGCCCTGAGGATGTGCATCGAATGCGGTGTGAACGCAGAACACGCTGATGTCGGCACGGAGGCACCGAGCAACAAGGCGCGTCACACGGTCGCTCTCGTCAATCTTGAGAAGGGGCGAGTAGATCAGCGGATGGAACGTCACGATGACGTCGGCGCCAAGGCCGACCGCTTCATCAACCACGGCCTCGGTGATCTCCATGCACGTAAGAATCGTGCTGACCGTCGGAACCGTACTTCTGACCTGCAGGCCGACATTATCGCCGGCCATTGCACTTTCATGAGGAAACGTGCGTTGGAGGGTTTTGTGGAAGTCGTCAAGAGTCATCAACTGCTAAACTACGGAAAATGAAAGGATTAGCAATGTTATCCACACCGACTGCGTCGTAGATTTGTGCGCTCACGTTCATACTTTCAATCCGAAATGGCCTCTTTCCGTTACGATCTGACGCTGATAATCGCGGTGGTTCTGGTCCTTACAGGTACGGCGCGTGCGCAGGTCACCGGCGACGACCTGCCGGCAACGGACACGACGATTCTGTTTCGTCCCGTTCGCCCCCTGATGGAAGACATCACCAACCAGGCAGTGGCGTATAATCACGCAGGAGGGAACATCCTTCTTTCATCCAGCGGCTGGGCCTTTGGGGGTTTCTACGGATTTGAACTCGGCAGCGGGATCACCCTGGGATTGGACGCGTTCATCACCGGCCGACGCAATACCGACGAGTTTGACAACGCGCTGCTCAACGGTGTGATACCGGTTGTGGCTGAAAAGGTCAACCGGCTGTTCATGATCCCGGTGACGCTGTCGCTGCAGTACCGACTGTTTCGTGAGTCGCTTCAGGAGACCTTCCGGCCCTATGTTGCCTTAGGCGCGACGGCCGGGAACATCATTCGTACTCCCTATATCGATGAGGGAGACTTTTACAATCCACCCCGTTACTTCGAGTTCTTCGAGTCGTTTGGCTACGCCGAGACCTACTTCAGGCCGGGAATCATGATCGGCGGAGGCGCTGTATTCGGTCCGGTCGGCAAGGGCAATCAGGTCGGCGTCAGCGTCAGATATTACACGATCCCTTTCGGCGGTGATGGGCTCGAGAGCATCCGCGGCAAGCCGATAACGGATTTCGGTGGGCTCATCATTTCGCTCTCCATTGGTGCAGCGTGGTAGGGGGCTCGGTTTCGGCGGTCCACACGTTTCGGCCAATCGGATACGTTCGCACTTCGCATGCCAGCCCTTACGATGCTCCTCGTCAACCAAACTGGGACAATCATCATGTCGAAGCGGTCATCGAACTCAATCCGCACGAGAACTTCGAACAGGCCGTGCGCGATCTCGAAGGCTGCGAACGGATATGGCTTGTGACGGTGTTCGACCGCGTTGAGAACTGGAAGCCCCTTGTCCTACCCCCACGCGGCCGAACCAAGCGAGGCGTGTTTGCTACTCGATCTCCTCATCGTCCGAATCCCATCGGGCTAACGTGTGTGCGCCTTCTCAGAGTGGAGGGTCGGTGCCTGTTCGTGGAAGACACAGATCTGCTTGACGGAACTCCGGTGCTCGACATCAAGCCATATCTGGCGTACGCCGATGCGTTTCCTGAGAGTCGTTTGCCATGGGTAGACGAGTCGAACGCACCTCTTTATCGAGTAGAGTGGTGCTGCCCGGTGGGATCAATTCCCGATGACGAACGACGCTATGTTGAACGTGTGCTTTCGGCCGACCCATTGCCGCACCCTTATCGTCGCATCAAGAAGGCCGACGAAGGCCACTACCTGTTGTCGCTGCGCCATGCACGGTTCCGCTATCGCATCAATGACGACACCGTTTCGATCGTCGATTACACCGTAGATTTGCCGGAATGAACCACGTTCGTCGGCTTCTCCAGCAGCGCATTCTGATGCTTGATGGTGCCATGGGCACCATGATTCAACGACTTCGGTTGACCGAGGAAGACTACCGCGGTCAGCGCTTTCGTGATCACGAAATTGCGCTGAGGGGCAACAATGACCTGTTGATCCTCACCCAGCCGGATGCGATACGAGATATTCATCTCGAATACCTACGGGCCGGTGCAGACATCGTTGAGACCAACACCTTTTCGTCCACCCCGATGGGGCAGGCCGAGTACGGATTGTCTTCGATCGCCCGTGAGATCAACCGTCAGGGGGCTATCCTGGCCCGCCAGGCTGTCGAACAGATCATGCGCACTTCGCCGGACCGGCCGCGATTTGTGGCCGGATCGATCGGCCCCACCACCAAGATGTTGTCGATGTCACCCGACGTCAACGATCCTGGTGCGCGAGCGGTGACCTTTGACCAGATGCGCCTGTCGTATCGCGAGCAGATCCTTGGATTACTCGAAGGGGGCATTGACCTTCTCCTGTTCGAGACCATCACTGATACGCTCAACGCCAAGGCAGCGCTCAAGGCGTGGGCCGAAATCGTCGACGAGCAACACGTCGACGTCCCAGTGATGATCAGCGGCACCATTACGGACATGTCCGGGCGAACGCTTTCGGGTCAGACGCCGTCGGCATTCTGGACCTCGATTGCGCATGCTCGGAATCTGCTGTCGGTGGGCCTGAATTGTGCTCTTGGCTCGGCCATGATGCGCCCCTTTATCGAAGAACTGTCAACCGTCTCATCCGCCTACGTCTCGCTCTACCCCAATGCCGGCCTACCGAACGCCATGGGAGGGTACGACGAGTCGCCCGACTACATGGGAGCACAGGCCCGTGAGTATGCTGAGGCAGGCTTTCTGAATATCCTCGGCGGTTGCTGCGGCACGACGCCCGACCACATCCGCGCAATGTCTGAGGCCGTTGCCGGCATGGCCCCACGCGTGCCGACACCGGCTGCCAAGACCATGCGCCTGAGCGGCCTCGAGATGGTGGAGATCCGGCCTGAGACCAACTTTGTGAACATCGGCGAGCGGACGAACGTCTCCGGATCGCGTGCATTTGCCAAGATGATCTTGGCGGGCGACTACGAGAAGGCCCTTGACGTGGCGCGCCAGCAGGTTGAGAATGGTGCTCAGATCATCGATGTGAACATGGACGAGGGACTGCTTGATTCTGAGCAGGCCATGACGACCTTTCTGAATCTGATCGCGGCCGAGCCGGATATATCGCGCGTGCCGATCATGATCGACTCATCCAAGTGGACCGTTCTGGAGTCGGGCCTGCGCTGTATCCAGGGCAAGGGCATCGTCAACTCGATCTCTCTGAAGGACGGCGAAGACGAGTTCATCCGGCGGGCATCGCTCTGCCGCGACTACGGGTGTGCGATCATCGTGATGGCCTTCGACGAGACGGGTCAGGCCGACACCTACCAACGGCGCATTGACGTCTGCCAGCGTGCCTATAGGATCCTGACAGAACGAGTTGGCCTGCCGGCGCAGGACATCATCTTCGATCCGAACATTCTGACCGTTGCCACGGGCATTGAGGAGCATAACACCTACGCGGTGGACTTTATCAACGCCACGGCATGGATCAAGGCAAATCTGCCCCTTGCCAAGGTCAGCGGGGGAGTGAGCAATATCTCGTTCTCGTTCCGCGGAAATGAACCCGTGCGAAGGGCAATGCATACGGTGTTCCTCTATCATGCCATTGCCGCCGGCCTGGACATGGGAATTGTCAATGCAGGCCAGATCGACGTCTACGACGAGATCCCGAAGGATCTGCTTGAACACGCCGAAGATGTCATCCTGAACCGTCGGCCTGATGCCACCGAACGTATGCTGGCATTTGCAGAAACGGTGGCTGAACATCGCCAGAGTGACGAATCCGTAGAACTCTGGCGCGAGTCCTCACTGGCAGATCGGTTGAGGCATGCGCTTGTGCGCGGCGTGACCGAGTACATCGATGTCGACGTTGAAGAAGCACTTCGGGAGTATGCCACGCCCTTGTCGATCATCGAAGGTCCTCTCATGGACGGCATGAACCACGTCGGCGACCTCTTTGGTGCCGGCAAGATGTTCCTACCGCAGGTGGTCAAGAGTGCTCGCGTGATGAAGAAGGCCGTGGCAATTCTCACTCCCCACATGGAGGAAGAGAAGCGTCGCACCGGCAACATTCAGAAGCACGCAGGCGTCGTGCTGATGGCCACGGTAAAGGGCGATGTGCACGACATCGGCAAGAACATCGTGGGCGTGGTGCTTGGCTGCAACAACTACAAGGTCATCGACCTCGGCGTCATGGTTCCGGCTGAGAGGATCATCGACACTGCTTTGGAAGAGGGCGCCGATGTCATCGGCTTGTCGGGACTCATCACTCCGTCACTCGACGAAATGGTGCATGTGGCACGCGAACTTGAGAGACGCGGCGTACGCAAGCCCCTTCTCATCGGAGGAGCGACAACATCGAGAACCCATACAGCCGTGAAGATCGCGCCGGTGGCGTCTTTTCCTGTCATCCATGTTCTTGATGCATCCAAGGCCGTCCCTGTTGTCGGATCTCTGCTCTCAAGTGAGGGCTCCTCAGCCTTCACTGAATCGATCGGAGCCGATTATGAGAAGGTTCGTTCCGAGTACGCACGTCGCAGTGATGCGCGTGATTACCTCACGCTCGAGCAGGCCAGGGCAAATGCTTTGCATGTCGATCCGGAGCTGATGGCTCCGGCTCCGCGCGCATCCGGCATTCATGTGTTCGATCACATCGACCTGGCGATGCTGCGGGAGTATATCGACTGGACACCGTTCTTTCTGTCGTGGGAGCTTCGGGGGCGGTATCCGGCAATCTTTGAAGATCCCGTGATAGGGCAACAGGCACGATCGCTGTTTGATGACGCCACGCGGCTACTGGATCAGATCATCACATCAAAGGCGTTCCGAGCCCGTGCCGTCTGCGGCATCTTTGCGGCCAAGCGCCAGGGTGGTGACGACGTGATCGTCGACGGATCGACAACCCTCCACTTCCTGCGTCAACAGGGTAAACGTGCCAAGGGGCTTGCCAATCTCTCGTTGGCGGACTTCATCGTTGACCAGTCCCGCATGGCCGATGGAGCAACAGATCACATCGGCGCTTTTGCCGTCTCGATCGGCGATGGAGTTGATGAACTCTCCTCCCGGTTTATGGATGAACATGACGATTACTCGGCCATCATGGTCAAAGCAATTGCCGATAGGTTGGCCGAAGCATGTGCAGAGTGGATGCATCGGCACGTTCGCACAGATCTCTGGGGCTATGAAACGCAGGCCCCCTTCAACATCACAACCATGCTCGACGAGCAGTATCAGGGGATTCGTCCGGCGCCGGGCTATCCGGCATGTCCTGATCACACAGAGAAGCCAACCTTGTTCAGACTTCTTGATGCCGAGCACAACATTGGTATCTCTCTGACAGAGAGCATGGCAATGGTGCCGGCTTCAAGCGTCAGCGGCTGGTATTTCGCTCATCCTCAGGCAACCTATTTCGCGGTCAATGGCATCCTTGCCGACCAGGTCGACGATTATGCTGCGCGCAAGGGAATGGACACTGACCTGGTGCGGCGCTGGCTTGCCCCAAACATCATTGAGGGTCGCTGACCAATGAGCCATGGTGAGCCTCGACGCGTTGCCATTCTTGGCAGCGGAACGGGATCGAATGCCCGTGCCCTTGTGGAATATTCCCGTGGAGCCGCAAAATCTTTTACCGTAGAGCTCATCATTTCGACTCGATCGGATGCCGGAATTGTTAATGTGGCGAGGGAATTCAATATCCCTTACGTAATTCTACAGAAAAACGACTGGGTGTTGAGTCTCGAACGGGGCATTGACGAGGCTCACTGCGACATTCTTGCCTTAGCGGGATTCATGCGTAAGCTTCCGACGTCGACCATTGAGAAGCTATCGGGCAGGGTCGTGAACATCCACCCGGCATTGCTCCCGAAGTTCGGCGGGGCGGGGATGTACGGCATCCACGTTCACACGGCCGTGATCAAGGCAGGGGAGCACACTACCGGTGCAACAGTTCATCTTGTCACGGACGAATACGATGAGGGGGCGATCCTTGGACAGGATTCGATTCAGATCCTTCCCGGGGATTCACCTGAATCTCTGCAGGAACGTGTTAAACGCCTCGAACACGAGCTCTATCCTCGAGTTGTGGATGCATTTTCCCGGGAAATGGGCATTCGAACTCGTCATGCCTAGCCCTGGGTTATCTGCTATTTCTACCCCCCCTTTAACAATGTGCAGAAAAAATGTTTGACATATTCGCCCGAATTAGGAATATTGGTAGACGCTGGTTCCGGCGGAGTGCATTGTTACATATGTAACCTTGTGCCTTGCTGATTGTTCATTCATGAAATCCAGTGGAAGTTCGATACGTCAAAATGAAAACCAAACACACACACTTCATCACAGTTTCATTGAGGTTTGCATGAGCCGCAGACTGCTATTCCTTGTTCTCATGACGGGGCTTGTGAGCGTTTCGCTCGCATACGCTGCCGACGAAAAGGATGGCGATGAGTTGTTGCGCAAGAGCGGTCAACGTACGCCGGTAGCGTCGTACCCACAACCGTTCACGGCCACTGGTCCGAACGCGCGCACGAATCCAGCCATTTCCACGGGGTACTATTTCGTGGACTCGGACGACGAAGCACCTGACTTCTGGCGTCCAGATCCATCGCAGTTTGTCGACACACTGACAGAGCCCGGCACATGGCGCCGGATTCTTTCCGGTGCTAAGCAGCTGCCGAACTCCTATTGGACGGATCCAACCCTCAACATCTATGGTGGGTGGGCGTTCTTCCGTAACCCAGGAGACGTTCGTGACTCGACCGACAATGCCTTTGCCGGTCCGATCTCGATCGGATTTCCGTTCTTTTTCAACGGGGTGCGTCAGGACTCGTTCTACGTCTCGACGAACGGTCTGATTGCTCTTTCCAATCGCCGGTACTTCTACACGCTTGACCAGTTTGGTTATCCTGTCGCTCGGCAGACGCTGGAAGTTCGTCCGGGTGTGTTCTCGGCTTACGACCCAATGTCTGATGACACCCGTTCGCGTTCCGGTAACGGTCTTACGGACGGTACGCTTGACAACTGGGGCTTCAACAACGTCGCTTGCGGTGGCAACCCCACCAGCCCGACTGCCGGTATTCGGACTACGACGAACCGCATGCTTGACGCTGGCAACATCTCTGCCAACTGGGGATCAACACTGCCACAGCTGATCGCGCCATCATGGGACGATTTGCAGGTATCGGTGTACAACCCGAACGACAATGCCGTTGATGACTTCTCGCGTGTGTACTACAAGCGCTCGCCATCGAATGACAAGCTCATCATCTACTACGTGAATCTCACCCCGATCGGTGCCAAGACGGCACGTGCTGGTGGTGGACCACAGTACAACGTAACATTCCAGGCAAACAACCGCCCTGGTATCGGTGAGCACCTTCGTTGGTCGCTTCAGGTAACGCTGAACCGTAATGACAGCTCGGTGACGATTCAGTACGAGCGTTTCGCAGGTTTGGCACCACGTACGGCCATCTCTCCTTATGCGGCCACTGTTTGGATGCGTTGTAACTCGACGGTTGGAGTGACGGGCCCTGCTCGCCGCCTAAACTGGAACGGATTCCCGAATGCAATGCCAGCGATTACGACGCTCGATTTCGATGCGCCGAAGTACACGCAAAGCACGGAGTATCTTTTCAATGTTGACGTGGACCCTTCGGGCGGCGTTCGTGCCATCAGCTCGCGGAACGACGATAACACGGTGCCAAAGGACTTCCTTGCCATCAAGTTCAAGCAGTTCCGCAACACGCTTCGCGTTATCAACGTGTCGTACCGTGTTCGCCAGCAGAATGCCAATGCGAACCTTGCCTTCTCGGTGGTCGTTCCTCCGGCACAAGCAAACAACTACGAGCTTCTTGCCGGTGAAGATCGCCTCGGTGCCATCCAGCCTGTGGCCATCGTGCAGAGCCTGACCAATGACATTCAAGGTCCGCAAGGTGTGAACTACGTTCCGCAAGGAACCAACTTCCGCGTTCGCTTCCGTATCGTCAATGAAGCTAC
>VERF01000038.1 GCA_018882895.1 Candidatus Kapaibacterium sp. | reverse complement strand
GGTCGGCAATGGGGCTTATCATCACCGACTGGCCTACAGCTGCATTCGCAAACGGGATCGTGACGGTCAGACCGGCGTTCGCGGCAACATTGGCAATGTTCACCGTGACCGTACGCTTGATGATGTTTGTGATTGTGTTACCATTGGAGCCGAATCGCGATGTGCCGCGCACATCAAGGCGAGTTGTTGGTGCGCTTGTACCAATACCAACGTTCACGCCACTCGGTCCAAGTACGATCGCATTCGAAGTCGTGACACTTGCACCCGAGCCGATCGCAGTGGCGTTGCTGATGCCGCTGGTTGCTGTTGTGTTCTCTCCGATGAGTGTGATCTGCGTTCCATCCGTGATCGATGTTCCGGACCGGTAGCCAATGAACGTGTTATTGCTGGCCGTGCCGGCGCTCATACTCGTACCGGTCTGATATCCGACGAATGTATTGTTATCGCCAAGTGTTGCATTCTTGGCCGACTCCATGCCGATGAATGTGTTTGCAAATCCGTCGGTCACGTTCATACCTGCACTGCGTCCGACAAATGTATTGTCGTTCGTGTTAGAGGCCTTTTTACCGGCGCCGCTTCCGATAAAGGTATTTGCCGTGCCGCTAACGAGTTCAGAGCCGGCCTCGAAGCCAACCACCGTGTTGTCATCCAATGCAGCCGTTGCAGGCACTGATCGCCTGCCGCCAGATTTACTCCCGATAGCCACGTTGCCGATACCCGCCTGAATACCTGCACCGGCTTCAAAACCAAACATCGTGTTGTCTGACGCTGTGGCGAGATAGCCTGCTCGGTGACCCATGACAGTGTTTCGGGAGCCCGTAGCGTTTGAGTATGCGGCCTCAAAACCCACGGCGGCATTTTGACCGCCGGAGGTATTGGAGAATCCTGACGCGCTTCCGATAAATATCAACTCCGTAGAGGCACCTGAAACGCGTCCAGCATTTGCGCCGATAAACACCCCA
Source organism: Candidatus Kapaibacterium sp. (assembly GCA_018882895.1). Lineage (GTDB taxonomy): Bacteria > Bacteroidota > Ignavibacteria > Kapaibacteriales > Kapaibacteriaceae > UBA10438. The sequence continues at coordinate 21,361 of VERF01000038.1, read as the reverse complement.
TCGCTTCCGCTTGTTGCGTTGCCCGCTTCGAAACCAAGCAGGACGTTGCGACTTCCATTCCCTATGCTTGCACCTGCGTTACGACCAACGATCGTGTTTTGCGCGCCAAGATTGAGGGAGGGGGCAATTCCGGATCCAACCATCACGTTATCAGCACCTGTGCTGGTGAGACTACCCGCGCCGCCAACAAAAGTTCCATTGTTTTTGCTACGAAGGGCGGCCGTGTTGCCGATCGCATAGTACGAGGTTGCATCAACGTTTATGTTCCCAGTGGAGCGAATGCCCCAGGCGACGCCGGTACCGGCAGCCGTTGCCTCAACAGTGAGCGCAGTAGCGTCGTTGTTGCCTCCAGCACCGGCTGCTGATGCGACTCGCGCACCCTGAGCAACTGTTCCCGTTGCACCCGCGCCATATCCGACGTTAAAGAGATAGTTCCCACGCACAGTAGCAGTAGTCTGCGGTCCTACGACGTTATACTGCACCGTTGTTGCACTTCCGGCAACATCAGTCCATGCAGTGTTCACACCATCTGTTACAAGCGCCTGACCCGCCTTGCCAGCCTGAGCAGGCAGAAGAGCATTCAATGCGGCATTCGCTGTCGTCGCTCCGGTACCGCCGCGATTGATAGCAACAGCAGACGTCGTCGCGGCATTATTGATCGCGGCAACGATATTGTTGCCGGCAGTTGTGGCTACTGTCGGATTGGGATAGGTACCTGCAAGGTCGCCCCCTGCAGCGCCCGTAGGCGCAGCACCAGTGATAGTGGTATTCGTGACCGCGGTGATGCGGCCCTTAGCGTCGACTGTGATCGCCGGCACCTGCGTGCCACTGCCGAATGTTCCGGCAGTGATGACGTTTTCAAGCTTTGCGCCCGTGACGGATGCATCAACAAGCTTTGCTGTCGAAACAGAAGCATCGGCCAGCTTGGCATTTGTTACAGCACCATCGGCCAACTCTGCGGTGACGATGGTTCCGTCGAGGATGTTCGAAGCGGTGATGGTGTTGGCGGCAACATCACCACCCGTAATAGTGCCGTTGATGATGTTCTCGGTCTTGATCACGTTGTTCGCGATCAAAGGATTCGGATACGTACCGGTCAGCTCGCCACCGGCCGCGCCTGTCGGCGGTGCGCCTGAGATCGCCGCGTTGCCGGCTGCAGTGAGTCGACCCTGTGCATCAACGGTGAAGGTTGGGACCTGTGTGGCCGACCCATAGCTGCCGGCAATGACGGTGGTGTTCTGAAGCTTGGATGGGGTGACGCTGCCGTCGGTGATCTTCAGTGTCGTTACGGCATTGTCAGCAAGTTTAGCAGTTGTCACGGCCCCATCAGCCAGCTTTGATGTCGTGACCGCGCCGGCATTGATCGTTGGATTCGGATAACTGCCCGTAAGATCACCACCAGCATTGCCACCCGGCGCAACACCGGAGATCGTCGCATTGGAGGCAGCGGTGAGTCGACCCTGAGCATCAACTGTGAAGGTGGCTACCTGATTTGCTGAACCATAACTGCCAGCCGTGACGGCGGTGTTGGCAAGCTTGGTTGCCGTCACACTTGCATCGACAAGCTTCGTCGTTCCAACCGATCCGTCTGCGAGTTTCACTGTAGTGACTGATCCGTCTGCGAGCTTGGCGGTGGTGACTGATCCGTCGGCCAGCTTGGCAGTTGCAACTGATCCGTCAGCCAGCTTGGCCGTGGTGACGGCGAGATTGGCGATCGTCGGATTCGGATACGTGCCGGTCAGGTCGCCGCCGGCATTGCCGCCTGGGGCAATTCCTGATATCGTGACGTTTGCGGCGGCCGTAAGGCGGCCTTGCGCATCGACCGTGAAGGTGGCCACCTGGTTGGCCGAACCGTAGCTGCCGCCGGTGACTGTTGTGTTGGCGAGCTTGGTAGCCGTGACCCCCGCATCGGCCAGTTTGGCCGTGGTGACTGATCCATCGGCCAGCTTCGCCGTTGTGACCGAGCCATCGGCCAGCTTTGCCGTCGTGACTGATCCATCGGCCAGCTTCGCCGTTGTGACCGAGCCATCGGCCAGCTTCGCCGTTGTGACCGAGCCATCGGCCAGCTTGGCCGTCGTGACCGAGCCATCGGCCAGCTTCGCCGTGGTTACTGCGAGATTGGCGATCGTTGGATTCGGGTACGTACCGGTCAGGTCGCCCCCTGCATTGCCTCCCGGAGCCACACCGGAGATCGTCACGTTCGAGGCAGCCGTTAGTCGACCCTGAGCATCGACCGTGAAGGTTGACACTTGGTTGGCCGAACCATAGCTACCGGCCGTGACTGCGGTGTTGGCAAGTTTGGGGCCTGTGATAGCGCCGTCGGCCACCTTTCCGGTAGACACCGAACCGTCGGCAAGCTTTGCCGTCGTGACAGAACCATCGGCCAGCTTCGCCGTCGTAACGGCAAGGTTCGCGATCGTTGGATTTGGATAGGTGCCCGAAAGATCACCACCGGCATTACCGCCCGGTGCTACGCCGGAGATGGCAACATTCGATGCTGCCGAGAGTCGACCTTGAGCGTCGACCGTAAATGTGGCCACCTGGTTGGCTGAACCGTAGCTGCCGGCTGTGACGGCGGTATTGGCAAGCTTCGTAGCAGTTACACTGCCATCGACAAGTTTTGATGTTGTTACCGAGCCATCGGCGAGCTTGACTGTTGACACACTACCATCGGCGAGTTTGGCTGTTGTCACTGCAAGGTTCGCTATCGTTGGATTCGGGTACGAGCCCGTAAGATCTCCTCCGGCATTCCCACCGGGAGCAACTCCGGAGATGGCAACATTCGAGGCTGCCGTTAGGCGACCTTGAGCATCGACTGTGAATGTGGCCACTTGGTTAGCCGAGCCAAAGCTTCCTGCCGTCACAGCGGTGTTGGCAAGCTTTGCAGAGGTCACACTTCCGTCGACGAGCTTTGCTGTGGTCACCGATCCGTCGGCCAGCTTGGCGCTCGTCACCGATCCGTCGGCCAGCTTGGCGCTCGTCACCGATCCGTCAGCCAGCTTGGCGCTCGTAACCGATCCATCGGCCAGCTTGGCCGTTGTGACAGCGAGATTCGCGATGGTTGGATTCGGATACGATCCTGTAAGATCGCCACCGGCATTCCCACCCGGTGCCACACCGGAGATCGTCACATTGGAGGCTGCGGTAAGCCGGCCTTGTGCATCCACCGTGAAGGTCGGCACCTGGGAGGCAGAGCCATAACTGCCGGCAGCAACGGCTGTATTGGCAAGTTTCGTGGCCGTAACTGCCCCGTCGGCAAGTTTTGGCGAAGTGACTGCCCCGTCGGCAAGGCGATTCGTGATCACGGCACCCGTGGCAATCGTCGGATTTGGATACGTTCCGGCAAGGTCGCCCCCTGCCGCACCTGTCGGCGGCAGACCGGCGATAGCTGTGTTGCCGGCAGCTGTCAGGCGACCCTGGGCATCGACCGTGAAGGTGGCCACCTGAGTAGCGGAACCGTAAGCACCGGGGGCCACGGCGGTGTTCGCAAGCTTCGGTGCGGTTACCGCACCATCGGCAAGCTTTGCAGTTGTGATGGCATTGTTTGCCACAAGCGGATTCGGATACGTGCCGACAAGATCTCCACCGGCATTACCCGTAGGCGGACCGCCGACAACCGGCGTGGTTGCGGCCGAGGTGATGCGGCCCTGTGCATCGACGGTGATCACCGGGACTGCCGTGCCTGATCCGTAGGCGCCCGGGGCAACCGTTGTGTTGGCAAGCTTTGTGGCGGTCACCGAAGCGTCCACAAGTTTGGCCGTGGTGATGGAGTTATCTGCCAGTTTGGCTGTAGTAACCGCGCCAAGTTGAATCGTTGGATTCGGATATGTTCCGGTGAGATCGCCCCCTGCCGGACCTGACGTTGTCATGCCAGTGATGTCGACCTGCGAGGCATTTGTCACGCGGCCCTGCGGGTCGATGGTAAACACACCAACCTTGGTGGCCGAGCCGTACGTCCCCTGCGTCACACCTGTATTTGCAAGCTTGGCTGATGTGATGGAACCATCCTGGACCTTTGAGGTGATGATCACATTGTCGGCCAAGTCCGGAGTACCGATCGCCCCATCGCGAATCTTGGCCGAGGTGACGGCATCTGCCGCGATCAGGGGCGCAGGATACGATCCGGTAAGGTCGCCCCCTGCCGTACCTGTTGGAGAAGCGCCCGTGATGGTCACGTTCGATGCCGTAGTGATACGGCCCTGCGCGTCAACGGAAAAGACACCCACCTGTGACGAAGAGCCATACACACCGGGCGTGACACCCGTATTGCTGAGCTTCGATGCCGTGACGGCACCGTCGAGGATCTTCGGAGTTGTGACAGCGCCAATGGCAATGTTCGGGTTTGGATACGTGCCCGTGAGGTCGCCTCCTGCCGTGGATCCCGTGCGGAGTGCTTCAAATGTCGTGGTGGTTAGCGAGGTGACCCGACCGTCATTATCGACCGTGATAACCGGAATGAAATTCGGACCACCGACCGGGTTGGTGGGCAGACCGGAGATATCCGACAGTTCCGAGCTGCCAACGGCACCCGGCTTGATCTGCAGATTGAGATTGTCTAAGGGGCCTACCAGTCCCACATCGGAGCCGACGGCGTCCTTTGGATCCGCGATACGGTTTGCGTTGAGCCGTAGCGTGGTCCCGGGACCATTGATGACATTCAGGATGTTATTGCCGGCCGTGCCGGAGATCGTGGGATTCGGATACGAACCCGTCAGATCGCCCCCTGCCGGACCACTGATACCGGGCAGACGGAGTGCGGCGCTTGCGGCCGAAGTAAGACGTCCTTGTGCATCGACCGTGATCACCGGAATCGTCGTGTCAGAACCATACGATCCGGAGGCAACTCCGGTGGTAGACATTTTCGCTGACGTAACGGCTCCGTCGCGGATGACCGGATTCGGATATGAATCTCGCAGGTCGCCCCCTGCCGGACCTCTCGGTAGCACGTTGATCGAATCGGCATTGAGAGACAAGGTCAGCGTTCCGCTACCCTCGGTCACTGTAATGCCCTGAGCTCCGATGACCTTGATCGTGCCCTGCAGGCTGTTGATCGACAAGACAGCACCGGTGGCATCTGCTGCCAACGACTTGGCCTCGAGCGCGCTGTTGGCTGTGAATGCAAAGGCCGTTGCGGTGACCTCCGCGCGAGGACGAAACTCGGGGTCAGCCCCAAGAGCCACACCGACCCAGTACTGCTTTGTCGCATCAAAGGCAAGGGGCTGCCTCTTACCAAGGACAACATCAAAGACGCCCAGCACGGTCGACACGGAGTGTTGTTCACTCCATACGGTTGTCGATGATGTGCTGTCTGTATACAGTGAGATGGTCACGGAATAGACAGCATCCGGTACGGGATCTCCCAATGGGGTGGTAAGTAGCCCCTGGAACGACATCGTGGAGGCGGGCTGCGCGATCACAGCGGTCCAGCCGATGAAAACGGTCGCTACGACTGCGAATAAACAGCGTATGTGTGTCATTGTAAACTTCCCCCAGCTTCGATGTAGACCTCGCACTCCTCCCAAGGCCGTGTTCAGGCCGCAGGAATGTTCGGATGACCATACGAATCTGCAAAAATCGGGCCGATTATCAACAACATATCCACATCAACCCAGCCAGATACCGTTTTCCACCGATGGGCCCGACCGTGTAACTTCGTTGTATATTTGGAACTTCGTCGGAGCCAGGAGCTTCGACGTCAGCATTTTCAACAGGAGGAGTAATGAACATCAAGAAGTTGGCCGGCCTTGCAGCGTTTGCTCTGGTAGCGGTCGGTTGCAGCAAGGGGCCAAGTTCCGAGGAGCTGGTGTTCCGTAGCGAGCTGTATCGCGACATGAACAACATCGCGAAGGCTGAGACCTGGGCACGAAAGGCCATCGAGGCCGATGAATCGTATTCAAATGCGTGGTATGCACTTGGAGAGGTTTGGGTTCGCAAGAACAACCTCGATTCAGCCATCGCATCATTCGACAAGGCCGCCGAGCTGGGTCCTGAGAATATGGACGCACTCTATGCGCTGTCGAACACCCTCTCGGCTAAGGGATCTCTGGACCGAGCAATGGAAGTGATGCGTCGCGCTATCGAAGTGAAGCCAGACAGCACGATCGGACACAACAACCTTGGTGTGATCCTCTCGGCCAAGGGTCAGAACGACGAAGCGGTCAAGTCATTCCAGAAGGCCATTGAACTCGATGCGAGCAACATCAGCGCTCACTTCAACCTTGGTACTGTGCTTGTGAAGCTCAACCGTCTTGATGATGCCACGGCGTCCTTCAAGAAGGCCCTTGCCCTGAACAGCTCCTATTCACAGTGCTACGTAGAGCTGGCCAACATTTGCCGCCTGCAAGGCCGCAACGACGAGATGTACAACAACCAGGGTCTTGCCTACCTGACGCAGAACAATCTCGGTGGTGCGATCCTTGCCTTCCAGAACGCAACGAAGCTGAACCCGAACTATGCGCTTGGTCATAACAACCTTGCCTATGCGTATCTCAAGGCAAATCAGCGCGACAATGCGATCGCCTCGTTCAAGTCCGCAGCTCGCCTCGGCTATGCCGATGCCCAACGCCTGTTGAGCCAAGAGAAGATCGACTGGAGCAAGTAACGTCATCACGGCGAAGGCCGGGATCCATCGTCATCCAGGCGAAGGCCGGGATCTAGACCAACACAAAAAAGCGCCGACAGGAAATCCTGCCGGCGCTTTTTCATTTCATGGATCCCCGCTTTCGCAGGAGAATGACGGATCAATCAATCAGTCAAAGTCGCAATGGCTCCGATGCTGAACGACATCGTCATACCCGGAACAAACGGCCCGGGGTTGATGAGCTTTAAGATGACCACGCAATCGACAGGGGCCGAGGCATGGGCGATGGCGAGCATGCCGGGAAGTTCTTCGGCGGGAGAAGCGCTGACGGCCGATCCTGCCTTGATGCCGGGGATATCGATGCGAATGATCTGTGAGGTGCCGCTGAGCATTGCCGGGATATCAACGAGCACGGTGTTGTGCTTGACATTGGCTGTTTGAGCCGGCTCGCCCCCTGCCACAACATCCTGCTTTGGGGCCGGTGCCTGATCGAGTTTCCAGACAAACACGGTTTGTCCTTCCTGCCCAACAGCGTGAAGCCGCAATGGGAGCGTTTCTCCCGTTTTAAGCTGCGGCATGTGGGGGAACAAGAACAGGAACTGACCGCTTGTGTTCGGATTGGCTACGGTCACACAGCTTTCGCCATTTCCAATGCCCATTGTGCCCTGCACACGAAAAGTCTGAGGGCCGCTGCCGCCTATGGAGATCTGTGCACTGACAGAACAGGCAGTCAGCACAATGATGGCACCGGCAAGGATGAAACGATTCATATTGAACTCTCCTCTCACTGGTTCCAAACGTACGAAAAGAAGCGATGTGACATTTCCTGTCCGCTCACAATGGCTTCGCCAATAGTTGATGCAGATGAGTCATGCCGTGGTCATCACCGAGAGGGATTTGGCCGTTCCTGACGCTGATCAGATGGCTCGACATCCTGCGGGTCCTGCGGAGCATCAGCATCGATCCCACCGATGATGATCGACTTGATAAGGGGCAGGCGGTTCAGCTCCTTTATCGGAAGAGAAGCGAGCGGATTACGCGACACGTCGAGCGAGGATAGGGATTTACAGTCGCCGATGGTAGTCGGGAGCGTAATGATGGACGTGTTTCGAAGGTTCAGGCGTGTCATCTGCGTAAGAGAACCGATCTCATTGGGAACACTCTTGATCGGATTGTTTGACAGGTCAATGGTCAGAACACCTTTGATCTTAAAGACCTCAGTCGGGAAGGCAGTAAGCGCATTGTCGGCCAGATCCAGCAGTTGAAGATTGCGGAATGCGGCAATACCTGCAACCGACGTCAGCCCCTTGCCTCGGAGGCTCAAAATGATCACCGAGTCGGGCATTGTGCGCGCCGAATCCAGACTGGTGAACACCCCTGGTCGGGGTGGACGTGGTGCGCGTTGCCGACGCAGACGAGATCCCGACGTGTCGGTTCGGTTCGAGTCGGCAGAAACCGCGCCCCCTTGATGAAGTCGGTTGCTACCGTTAGCCTGCGCGGAGACTGCGAGAAGCAGGGTTGAGGCTGTGAGGATGAGAAGAGGGAGTGTTTTCATTGGTTGCGTTATGATTCAAAATGCGAGCGGACGAATCTACGAAACAGCGCCTGCGCCGCGGATAACAGAAAGCCCCCTGAGAGATCGATCTCAGGGGGCTTGTTGTTTCGAGCGCTTTGGTTGTCAGCGCAACCGACCAGTGATCTTAGTGACGGATCACGAGCGGCAGCGACAGGTTCACATCACCAGCAGCGGACACGTGGATGACGTATGCACCGCTGACGAGGTTGCGAACATCGGCGTTGATCGGCAGAAGTGTACCACCCGGGACGTACTCTTCGTGCAGAACCTGAGCTACGCGGCCGAGTGCGTCACGAAGGGTGACCGTGACCATGCCCGAAGTTGGGATCATGGCTTCGATCGACACGCGATCATCAGCAGGGTTCGGCCATGCCGACACCGTTTCGATCTCTTCGCGGACATCACCGGCGATGACGCGCTTGTCGAGGCCATTCTGCGTCGACTGCGATCCACCGTAGTACTTGTTCCGCAGGTAGCAGTAAGCAGCGTCGCGAGTAGACTCAGCAGCTGTGTTCAGGATCAGAACTTCGGCGATGCTACCGTTGTAGAACAGCGAGCGACCCGTACTCGTCAGCGAGTTGTCGGCGGAGGCTGTTCCGCTCCAGCTTGCATAGTACATCGAACCAGAGCGAGCACCCACGACAGCAACGTTTGCCGGGCCGATCGTGCCAGGAGTTGCCAACGTCGCCGATGTGAATGCGCCGTTTCCGACGTAGCCATTCGTCTTCTCAGCACCGGTGTGGTTGACATCCGAATTGATCCGACCTGACTCACGATCAAGCGACGCACCAACACGACGTGTAGCGTTATTATCGCCATCACCGTTGAAGTACACCTGAGCGATCAGCACTTCGTTGTCAAAACCTGTTTCAGAGTGCGATGACGCTGATGACTCAAAGATCCAGCTCTCACGCTTGTCAACGGCCGTGCCATCGTAGATGTTCATCGAGATGCGACCATCTGCCAGATGGACAATGCTCATACCATTGGTCTGATCACCGTGCTTGTAGATGACCTGATCGTCTGCACCATCCAGCGGACGGAACACCACGAACAGTGTCTTCTTGGCACCACCGTTGATCTCAGTGGTTGTGTTGGCTTCGAGATACTGATTCGCAGTAGCATCGAAGTCCATTGACCACTTGCCGTTGAAGTTGCCGGCCGTCGTGTTCAGTGATGGACGACGTCCGTTCGAGATAAGGCTCTGGAGCTTGACAGTGCTCTTCATAGGCTCGAGCGTCTTGATCTTGTCTCCGGCATTCTCAACTCCGCCGTCTTCGGCCTTCCAGCCAATCTCAAGCGAGTTCCATGGAAGAGGACCGTTGTTGCCATAGACAACCCGACCCGAGCCATAGCCATTGTCTGCCACGTCGTTGATGAGCTTAGCAACATCAAATGTCTGGTTGACCGAGAACGCGCCATTCGTGACACCGAACATGCGTCGGCGATCGGTCAGGCTGTTGTTATCATGATCCCAGTCGAATCGGACGTTGGTTACTGGTTCAACGTTGCATGAGCTTCCCGTTGGGATCTCGGCAAAGATTCCGGCAAATGGAATCTGCAAGACGAGGTCGCGCAACGACTTTGTTGTCGTGCCAGTGAACTTAAAGAGCACGTTGTTGGCACCGGCACCGGTATAGTTGATCGTCGTCGGAGGCGCAATGTCGCAACCCGTGTACGAAGGCACAGCTGCGCTGGCCGTTGCACCGCGGATGGCGAGTTGCTTCGAAACTTCGATCGTTCCATTCCAGGTGATGTTGCCGATCAGCCAAAGCGTTGCGTTCGCATTGCTGTTGACCTTGGCCATGACCGTGCCGATGGCCGAAGCACCGTCTCCGTTGAGACCAAGATTGTCCCAAACCGACGTTGGCCAGCTGGTTCCCCACGTGATCGTGTTCGGAGTACCGTAGATGAAGTAGCGCCCTGAGCCAAGCGTTGTCGTCGCCGTACCATTGATTGTCAGCGCCTTGCTCACCACAGGAGACTCATCATAGACACCTGCTGCAACTTCGATCGTATTCGAAGGATCTGCAACATCAATTGCCTTTTGGATCGTGCGCAGCGGGTTGACCGTCCGTCCGTCGCCCGTAAGATCATTACCCGTAGTCGTGACATGAATCGTCGGTGGGTAGATGATCGGTTGAATCGACAATACTGCGGTACATCCATTGGCGTCGGTGACGGTCAGAATGTAGTTCGTGCTAAAGCCGTTGTCATCTGGCGTCGTCACCGGAATTGTGAAGGTCGTCACGACGTCGTTGACGTTGACCGTCTCAGAACCGAATCCAGGCATGTTGGCTTGAGTCCGTGGCTTCTGCCATGCATAGCTGTACTTGTTTGCAGTCGCCTGACGAGTACCGCCTGTTACCGTTGCCGTGAAGGTGATCGACTCACCAGCATTGACCGGACCATTCGTCACGAGTGACGAGATCTGGAGAAGTGGTGGATTCTGGAGAGAGATCGTCTGTGGATCCGAGACGCAATTGTTAACGTCTTGGACAACCACCGTGTAGGTTCCTGCACCAAGTCCGGTGAATGTATACGTAGGATCACCGCCAGGCGTAAGCGTGCCACCCGTAAGCCATGTCGTACCACCGTTGCTGGAGTACTTCAGGTTGCCGGTACCGCCGGTTGCGATAACAGTTACTGTACCGTCCGAAGCTCCGAAGCAGCTGACGTCGCGACCATTATAGCGTACTGCAGGCGTCTTGGTAAGAGTCAGGATCACTGCTGGAGCCGGTGGGATGACCTCTACCGTGTTCGTGATCGCACAGAGATTGACGTCCGTTACCGTCACACGATACGTACCTGCGTTGACACCCGTGATGGTCGCCATCGTGGCATTCATCGCACCTGGGCTACCCCAGCTAGCGCCGTTGAACTTCTGCCACTGATACGTATACGGCGTTGTTCCTCCACTTGCGTTGGCGGCAATTGTTCCGTCGCTACTGTTTGGACATGTCAGCTGAGCGCCATTGTAGTTCGAAGTGACAGCCGGAGCTGACGCAACCGCAGGAGGAGCAATGATCGTCACGTTCGTGACTGCCGTCGTGCAGCTGTTAACATCGCGCACGCGCATCTGATAGCTACCAGCGGCGAGGTTCGAGAACACATTAGATACTTGCCACGTAGCCCCATTGTCCTTTGAGAACTGACGCGCACCCGTACCACCGTTGGCGGCAACCGTGATCTCACCGTCAGCACTGTTGTGGCAACGAAGGTCACGTCCGTTGTACTGGGTCTTCACAGCAGATACGATCGTCAGCTCGACAGGTGCAACGATCTCAACAACCGTTGGAAGTGTCTGACAGTCATTCGCATCGCGAATCTTCATCTTGTATGTACCAGCAGCAAGATTCGAGAAGATGTTCGATGCCTGCCAGTTGCTGCCATTATCGAGTGAATACTGCTTCGTACCTGTACCACCGGCGGCTGTAACCGTGATCTCGCCATTCGTGCTGTTGTGACAGCTTAGGTCAGCGCCGTTGTATTGCGTCTTCACGGCCGAGGCAATCGTCAGCTGTGTCGGAGCTACGATCACAACCTGTGTGGCTGCGGTTTCGCAATTGTTGGCATCCTTGATCTTGACGTTGTACGTGCCTGCTGCAAGGTTCGAGAACACTGCGCCGGACTGATATGTACCACCGTTGTTGATCGAGTACGTCTTGGCGCCCGTACCACCTGCTGCCGTCACCGTGATCTCGCCGTCCGTGCTGTTGTGACAGCTCAGATCGACGCCATTGTATGACTTCTTCACTGCCGATGCTACCGTCAGCTGCGTTGGAGCTACGATCACGACCTGTGTGGCTGCCGTTTCGCAGTTGTTGGCGTCCTTGATCTTGACGTTGTACGTGCCGGCGGCAAGGCTTGAGAACACTGTGCCGGACTGATATGTACTTCCGTTGTTGATCGAGTACGTCTTGGCACCCGTTCCACCAGCGGCCGTCACCGTAATCTCACCGTCCGTGCTGTTGTGACAGCTCAGATCGGCACCATTGTATGACTTCTTCACTGCCGAGGCTACCGTCAGCTGCGTTGGGGCAACCACCACAACCTGTGTGGCCGCCGTCACGCAGTTGTTCGCGTCCTTGATCCTGACGTTGTACGTACCGGCGGCAAGGTTCGAGAACACTGTGCCCGACTGATATGACGTGCCGTTGTCGATCGAATATGTCTTTGCACCCGTTCCACCAGCGGCCGTCACCGTGATCTCACCGTCCGTGCTGTTGTGGCAGCTCAGGTCGGCACCGTTGTATGACTTCTTCACTGCCGATGCTACCGTCAGCTGAACTGGCGGGGTGATGACGACTGCCGTCAGGACCTTCTCACAGTCGTTCGCATCCTTCACCGTTGGCGTATAGGTACCAGCTGCGAGGCCGTTGAAGATGTTACTTGCTTGGTATGTACCTGAATTGAGCTTGTAGTTCAGTGTGCTCGTACCACCGGCTGCAGTAATTGTGATCTGACCATTGGACTCACCCGGACAGCTGATCTGTGCGCCGTTATAATCCGATGTTACTGTGCCGCTTCCACTGATTGGCGTTGGAGCCGTAATGACAACGTTCGCAAGCGTCCGCTCGCAGTTATTGGCATCCTTGACTGTTGGCGTATAGGTTCCAGCGCCCAGACCGTTGAAAATATTGCTTACCTGATAGCTACCGGCTCCAAGCTTGTATTGCAGAGCGCCTGTGCCACCGGAGGCCGTCACCGTGATCTGGCCATCTGTCGATGTAGGACACTTGATCTGTGCACCGTTGTAGTTCGAAGTGACTGCACCGCTTCCGTTGATCTGCGTAGGCTCAACGATCACCTGTGTACCGATGACTCGTTCACAGACTGGAGAAACTCCCTGAGCGATCAGATATACGTCGTACGTGCCAGCGCCAAGCCCCGTGAATGATGCTGAAGCCTGTGGGCCGACATCGCCGACGGGTCCGCCTGCACGATCAATGCGATAGTTGTAGGTAGGTGTGATCGCGTTGATCACGCCCCCTGCAGGATTGGAAACAGTGATAGTTCCATCGACGAGGCTAAAGCACGTGATATTCGTCTTTGCCGTCGTGCCCGCAAGCTGTGTTGGCTCCAAGATCGTTGCAGACTTGCTCCGAGTGTTCTCTGAAGCAGTCGTGACGGTCACGCTGTAGGTGCCGGCTGCAAGGTTTGAAACGTCCTCTGTCGTTGCGCCGGTCGACCATGCATAGGTCGCACCAGCGGATTCTCCACCGAGCGTGTTGTTGATAGAGCCCGTCGATGAACCAAAGCAGGTTGCATTCGTTGGTGCAAGCGTGATCGTGAAGGCGCGAACGGAACACGTTGCGCCGCTGCCGGCATCAAAGTTTGCGCCGTTGCCGCCAGTACTAGCATTGCTGCGGTACCAGCCGCTCGTGCCATCATCAATGACCGATCCACCGGTGATGTTCGCTTCGATGACGTCCTGGGACTTCGTTCCCCACCAGTTACAGGTGACAACAGGATTATAACCCGAGCGGTCATTGACGAACAGCTTGTTGGAGCCATTCTGTGGTGCGAGGATGTTGCCTGTATATGACTGTGTTCCGAACGAAGTGCTCGAGATGGACACGGCTGCAAAGCCGCTGCCGGATTGACCGGAACCGGTGATCTCGTTGTTCGTGATGGCGGCAGATACATTGCCGACCGTTACGCGATCACGAATCCCAATTCCGTTCTGACGAGAATTGAGGATGTCGCAACCGGTGATCGACAACTGATTGATTGTATTTCCGGTGAACGAAACCCCGTCTACACCGGCGTTGGAGATCGTACTATTGGTGATCGTCACGTTCGACAGCAAGCTCATTCCCGAGAACTGAAGGGTTCCTTCAATCAGGTTTGAGCTTACGGTGCCGATCGAAACGTTGCGGCAAGCGTTTCCTGCTCCAAAGGTCAGTGCACGGATGAAGGGGGCTGTACCGGTTGAAGGACGACCTACCTTGGACCCGTTGATATTGACATCGCCATTCTTGAGAATGTGGATGGCGCCATTAGTTGGCACTGCCGACAGTCCGAGCGTCGGCTTAACATCGATCAAACAGTTGAGGATGTTCGTACTGCCGGTCGCGCTCGACGTCACCAGCTGTGTAGCTGTCGTGCTTGTTACCTTGAATCCAGTCAAACCGAAGTTCACAGCGCCAATGGTCACCGTGATGGTGCCATTGAGCGTCGTCCATGGCGTTGCGCGGGTATAGTCATCAATCGAGTTCGTGGATGTCAGTGTCAGGCTCTTATTCACATTCACATTCTCCGTGAATGTATACAGCCCTGCTGTCACTGTGCCGCCTGAAGCTACGGCGCTGACGCCATCTTGAATTCGGAAGTAGCTGTTTGTGCTTCCAGTAATTGTGACAGGGCCATCCGTGTTACACGAGTTGGCCACTGGGATGAAGCCGATGGCGGCGCCGTTGTCATCAATTGCGCCAAGGTTGTATGGGCCGGCCTGGATGGCTCCGTTCAGAAGTCCCATAACCGTCGTGATGCTGGCATTAGGACCGTAAGCATTGCAGCCTGCGGCAAGCATTCCGGAACCGTTGTTTCGAATGGCGAAACCGGCAAGTCCGCTAAAGAGGTTGGACTCAACATTGATGGTCTTACCGGCAAGTGCACCGGAGACCACCACGCCATTTGTGGTTGTAGCGCCACCAACAATATTGTTGGCCACACGCAGAGAGCCGGCTGTCGACAGGCCGGCGGCATCGATCTTCATGGCGCCTTCGGAAGTCGTGCCTCCGGTGTTGACGCGTGTGAACTCATTCGAAGTCATCACCACGTTCTCATGGCTACCCGAAACGGTAACTGCCGATGACGTGTAATCTTCAAAGGTTGTCTCAGTCAGGAAGAGTGTTGTAAGGCCGTCCGCAACAATCGCATTCGCAGCCGCACCGCCATTATTTCCATCGAACTGGCAACCCGAGATCGAGAGTTCTTCCCAACCCAGGCCAGTGGTATTGATGGCATTGGCGGCCGAGAACTTACAGTTCGATGCGATCACGTTGGCCGCAGTGCTGGCACCGTTGATGGTGCTTCCGGCCCCGAACGTCACGCCGTCCACGGCAATATCGGCATCCGCCGCGCCGAGTGTGATCGGCGTCGTCAGTACCGTCGCTGCTCCCCAGTTGGCAAGAGCCGCACCGGCGTTAGCGCCGTTGATCGTGAGAGGAACCGTCGTGGTGGCGCCGGCAAAGTTGCCCGCTCCGATGTCCAGCGTCGTAACACCGGCAACGGCCAGAGCACCATTGGCCCCACCGATGGTTAGCTTGGCGGTTGCAGCCGTCAAGCCATTGTTTGCGTTATTACCGCCGTCGGCCGCGGAACGCACAAAGACCGTGACCTGTGCGTTGGAGACAATCGCTCCAACGGCAATGATCATAGCCAGAAACAGTGTCCGGATTCCTCTCATGGGATCCCCTCAATGAATTTTGAAACCGCAGTGTATTCAATGTTCACGCAATACCACAGAGCGCGATCGTACGTAGCACGGTCGACTCCACGACATATTCACGGCAATTTAGGGAATTGATGTGGATAAATTGACAAACTGCCCCAGCAATTTTTTTGATCCACGCTCAAATATACGTGTTTATACGTATTTCCCAAGCCGATATTTAGAACTTTTCATTTAGCCAATTCAAACGCACATGCTTCTTCTGCTATCGGCTCGTATCCGATGGAGGTGCCATCCTTGTCGGTAGCTCCAATGTTCGTTGGGCTTGTCGAAATATTCCCCGTAGCCAACTTGGTGATAGCGGCCGAAATGGCCTGCTTGGAAAGGGGCTGACCCTTCTCCTTGGTCGGAATATTGAAGGCATTACACGTCGCATTCAGAGCCGTAGGAGATGTGCAACGGATGACCGGAGTAACTGCCGGGCTCCGCAGGAAGCTGTTACGCTGCACACTGACTGTCTTGCCTGAGATGGTGCCGGCGACCGATACGGATGTAGCGCATGACGTAAAAAGGCAATTTTCAACCGTCATTTCCTCCTGGATTGCAGACGCCTCAATGCGAACCGCTGCGTGAGCAACATCAACTGAGGAATTGCACAAACTGAACTCATTGTAGCTGATGCGAACTATCTGGCCCGAGCCGGCAACGTCAATGGCCGACTTCGCGTAATTGCGTATCACATTTTCGCGGAATACGACCACGCCGACATCGCCGAGGACCAGGGCGGTCGCTGTTGCTGCGTCTTGCTTCGCCCCCTCCGGCTTTCCGTCGAGGATGCTCGCCGTGAAGAACAGTTCTGCCCAGTTTGTCCCGCTCGTTATGATCGGCTTGGAACCGATGAACTTGCAGTTATAGATCGTGATCATTGCGTTTTCCGCCCTGCCGGCAAGGGGCGTTATGCCACCAAACTGCAGTCCGATCAAGGTAACAGACGCACCGGCCGCCTTGGAATCAAGCGAAACTGTAGATGTGATGACCGTCGGCACATCCCACCGAGCGATATCATAGTTGGCATTGGAGCCTTGCAGCACTAGCCCCTTATCAAGACTTGCACCTGCGAAGGATCCGGGGCCAACGTCAATGATGTCACCAGATTGGGCGACCTTGACTGCGGCCTGTATGGTCTTCTTTGCAGATGACTCGGTGGTTCCATCGTTTGAGTCACTCCCAGCTGCACGCACGTAGACAGTACCCTGTGCCAAGGCGTTGAAGGAGAATGTGAGCGCAAGAGCGATCAGAATCAGGGGGCGAACCATAGCCATGTTCATTGGACTGAGATAATGGAGTCGTTGTTGACTGGAAAGAAAACACCCGCAGATGAGACCATCTGCGGGTGTTGGCAAATTACAACATCATCATGGAGTCACCCCGGGACCCCGACGTTCATCAATGGCGTACGATGAACGGCTGCGACATGTTCAGGTCACCGGCACCTGTGACGCGGATCACGTACGTACCGTTGGCAAGGTTCGACACATCAGTACCGATCGGAAGGATGAAGTTTTCCGAAGCCAGATCGTTGAACAGTGTCTTGACGACACGACCGAGAGCGTCAACGAGCTCAACCTTCAGCGGTCCGGCCGCACGGGCCAGAACCGTGACCGTAAGATCGGCTTCTGCCGGGTTCGGATAGACGTTCACCTCATCAGCGAAGTCGTTGAACTCACCCGCGATGACTTCATCATCCGATGGGCCATCCTTCAGGTTGTTATTAACGCCGGTGGACGTCAGGTACTTGTTACGCATGTAGCAGTAGACAGCATCGCGTGCCGACTTCTCTGCTGTGTTGTATACAAGTACCTCTCCAATACGGGCTTCAGCACCTCCGAAGAAGTTCGTTACGCCAGCTGCCGTGTTGAAATCAGCCGCTGAAGTAGCACCATTCGTTCCTGGAATCGTAGCGCTGAAACGTACGGCCCCTTGGCGTCCACCCATCGAGATATTGGTGGTAATATCAAGGACTGTTGGAGCCGTGAGCGTGGCAACGCCAAACGAAGCGTCCGTCCAGATTTCTTCACCGACTTGGCCAGCATCGTTATCGAGCGACATACCGACCCGTTGCGTGGTGCTACTACCATCGAAGAAGATCTGTCCGATGTAGATAGCGTCCTGAGCGATGTTGCCGAAGGTCCGAGAAACTGCACGTTGCGTTCCACCGACATTATCATAGAGCGTCATCCGGATCGACTCGGTAGCATCAGATGTACCGATGAGCACTATAGACAGACCGTTTTCATGGTTGCCGTGCTTATAGATCACCTGGACTGCGCCGTCGGCCACGTCAGTGTTCCGGGTCTTGAACGAAACAAAGACTGACTTCTGTGCACCTGAGATGACTGTGGCGGACGTTGCCTTCGAGATGTAGTCGTTCACACCGTCAAAGAACATGCCTGCGCGCCCGCCAATTCCATTTGCCGGATTACGCCACAGCGGACGCGTTGTCGCTGCACCAGGCACAAGAATGATCGGATTTACCATAACATTCATCGGATTAAGTGCCTGGATCTGGGTTCCATTCGCCGCTGCAGCTGCACCAACGTCTTCGGCCTTCCAGCCAACCTCCATAGTCGCCGATGGCAACGGGCTCTGGTTGCCGTACACTACGACACCTGTGCCCACTCCAACCTCGTCACGACCATCATTGATGAACTTTGCGACGTCGTTCATGGTGCCGGCACTCACAGCGTCATTCGTGATGCCGTATAGTCGAACTTGAGCAGTGTTCGGATTGGCATCATCATCGAGACGATAGATGATTCCAGACGTGTTGATGTTTCCAGATGAACCTGTTGGAATATCGAAGTAACGACCCGTCGTTGTTGGCGAAACGCCTCCGGATTGTCCAACTGTCAGATCAAGTCCACGAACTGTCTTGGTGGTAGCCCCCGAGAAGATCATGAGCTTCGTCAGACCGGCAGCACGTAGGATCGAAGTAGGTGCCATGTCGCAGACGGTCGTCGAAAGATTCAACGGCGATCCCTGAAGCGTGATGGCATCCGAAGTCGTGAGTGGGCTTGTGATGTTCCATGTTCCAGGCAGCAGCGACACGGTTCCCGTACTTGTCACGGTATCGATAGCAAACTGAATCGAGCCATCCGTGTTCACGTACAGACCTGATGGTGTAAAGCCGTCAAACGTGAAGCTCGATGTTCCAAGAACAAAGGCCTTGCTACCACAGAATACAGGTTCAGCAAAAATCTGAGTCAGTCCGCTGTTCGGATTGCCGCCAACAAAACGATACCGCTTGATTGTGACGTTCTTTGTAAGAACGGGACCGTTGTCTCCTTCACAGATCGGCTGTAGTACCGGCGTACCGATATCATTCTGAAGAATGTTGATCGTCTCACCGGCAGTTGCAATGTCATGCGCCTTCGTGACGCTCATAAGCGGACGCTGGAACGATCCGGTTCCGGTAGAGTGGCTTCCGCCGACGTTATCAACGTAGAGATTGCTCATCTCATAGACGTTGACGTATGTCGATTGCGGGTTGGACGTTGAGGTACAGGACGAGTCGTCCGTGATGCTGATCGCGTAGGAACCGGTCACATTATCCGGGATCGCCGTGGCCGTCGCACCGATCTCGAAAGTCAGCGTATACGATCCACCGCCGTTATTGACTGCCGACACAAATGATGGGTCGGTTGTCGTCGCTGGACGCGTCCACGTGTAGTTGTAGAACGGTGACGATGCCATAGGATGTCCACCCTGGACGTTGACCGTCAGAGTAACCACAGATCCCGCACGCTTGTAAGGGGCCACAGTATCTGCGTTATCTGTGATCGAGTGCGTAATTGTGGCGGGGTTCGTCAGAACCACCTGACCAACGTTGGTCTGGCATTCAGGATTGTTACCCACTGCAAGAGCCGTCACGAACACATTGTATGTGCCCGCGTCGAGTCCTGAGAACAGCGTTGAAGCCTGAGGTCCGGTCGCGGCACCCGCAATCTTGACGATCGTGTACTCATATGTACGAGAAGCCTGTGCACCGTGCGTTCCGCCCGAACCACCATCAACGTCGATGGCACCATTGGAACCTGAAGCACACGTTGGGTTCTTGGCCGTGATGGCGCCCGATGTTGTGATCACTGATGGCTCATAGATCACGGTTGTCGTCGAGACGTCCGTCGTACAAGCAGGCACGGTCGTCGGCGCTGCAAGAGCGATCACCGACAGAGTGTACGTACCCGCACTCAGACCGGTGAATGTTCCGGTCGCGTTGGTCTGAGCATAACCACCGCCATTGCGGACAACTCGGTAGTTGAACGAGCGCGGATCTGCTGTCTCAGCGTGGGTGCCACCAGATGCACCGGTGATGTCGATCTGACTGCCGTCCGTCGACCCGTTGCATGAGATGTTTGTTGTGCTGATCGATGCGCTAACAACAGATGGCTCGTAGATGATCTGCGATGCGACCTGTGTCGTACAGACCGGATTGCTGCCACTTGCCGTTGCTATTACATAGGTTGAATACGTACCGGCAGAAAGTCCAGTGAAGGATGCCGAAGACTGAGTCTGAGCGTATCCTCCCTGATCTCTTACTACACGATACTCATACGTGCGTGATCCAATGTCGGCGTGCGTGCCGCCACCGGTTGAGGCAAACGAGATCTGTCCGTCTTCGGCTCCATTCTTGGAGATGTGAACCTTCGAGACTGTCGACGTCACGACCGACGGCTCGTTGATGATGGCCGTGCCAACAGCACTGGAACATGCAGGTGTTTGGCCATCGGCTTCTGCAACTGCCCAGACAGTGTAGGTACCAGCTGATAGGTCGCTGAACTCTCCAGATGTCTGAGGAGGAACCGTAATAGCATCCTGGCGAACCCAGTAGTGCTTGTACGTGCGTGTTGGCGTTGCCGGCGTCGACCCGCCCGTTGTACCTGTCACGCTGATCGTTCCGTTTGCTCCACCGTTACATGAGATGTTTGTCTTCGCAACATTTGCCGTGATACCAGCTCCCGAACCGAAGATCTCGTAAGGTCCAAGCTCACGGTCACACGTCGGCGATACGCCATCGGCAATGACCTTGATGTAGTAGGTACCGGCAGCAAGGTTGGTAAACTCCAATCCGGGAGTGTACGCAACGGCAGTTCCGTATGAACCTGCCGAGGCGCGGTAATCGAACTTGTAACCCTGTGAGCCGAGTTCAGAATGCGTACCTCCGGAAGGGGCACTCACTGCAAGCTTACCGTCAGTGTTTCCGGAACACGTTGTATGTGTCTCCGTGATCGTCGCAGTGAGCTGCGCCGGACGGTAGATGACTTCTGTTCCTCCGGCACTGTTGCCAACGTTAACAACACACGATGTGTTGACTGCATCGCGAAGACGTACGACGTACGTTCCGTTGTTCAGGCCAGTAAACGTGTGGCTTGGATTGACAGTCGACCAGTTATTGCCGTCAACCGATGCTTCATACGTGCCGAAGCCTCCAGCCGGGCTGCTGACTGTGATCGTTCCGTCAGTCGCACTGAAGCATGTGATGTTGGACTTGGTCACTGATGCCGAAAGCACAACTGGCTCCGTGATGACAATGCCGGACAGTGTGGCCGTACAGCCGCCCGTGCTGCCGTTGGCGTCATTGACCGTCACCGAATACGTGCCGGCCGTCAGACCGCTGATGTCTTCGCTTGCTGACGTGTAAGCGCTGCCGCTCTTGGTCCAGCTGTAGGTGTATGGTGATGTGCCACCGCTTGCCGTGATGTTGATCGCGCCCGTTGCGCCGCCGTTACAGACAACGTTCGTGACG
>VERF01000004.1 GCA_018882895.1 Candidatus Kapaibacterium sp. | reverse complement strand
AGGCCAATTCCGAGACCACCTCTCGGAGCCGTTTGATCTCCTCCTCGGACTGCTGTGCTTGGCGCTGATCCGTCGTCAGGCCACCACGGCGACCTGCACGATTGGCAAACGTCGCTGCACCGCCCTCGAAAAATGCCTTCTTCCATTGGCTGAACTGACCCGGGTCGATCCCGTACTGTTCGCAGATCTCCGAGATCGGTCGTCGCTTCTCAAGATGTTCCCGTAGGATCTTGACCTTCTCTTCCGGACTATAGTGTCGTCGTTGTTTGTTGGCTGCCATCGTCGTTCCTTTCGTTGCGAGTTCAGCACCAATCTATTGCTTACAACTTTTGCTTGTTTGTCCTATTTCATGAGAAGCGGTTCATCCTCTCGTATTGTTTGAGCCAATTTGTTTTCGCACCAGCACGACGACAGGTGTTGCAGGAGTCTTACATCTGTTGTGGCAGGAAGCTGGCTGTCTTGCACATCGGACACCGACTTTGCTTCATAAAGAAGTAGTAGCCGAGATAGAAGACACCGAAACCAAAGATGAATCCAATCCAGCTGAACTCTTCGGATCATGTGCGACCTATGATGTCGCCTTTATGGTACCCACACGAAAATCTTTTCATCTCAAGTCCTGAGTAGAGCAGGAGAGAGTCGCACTTTCCGTCAGCACTTTCGTCAGCAGTTGACGGTCGATATCCTGCAAACGCCCTGTTTATAAGGGAATCCGAGGAGGTCGTCGAATCCTCTCGAGGCCGCCAAATAGGTTGTAGGTGATGGGTGTTTGGTGTTGGGTTTTGGGTGTTGATCCCCGCATAATTGCCCAGGGCTTCAGCCCTGGGTTAGGGAATAGTGATGTGTAGAGAATAGCTGTGCACTGTTTGTTTGCCCCAATTTGCTTGCCCAGGGCTTCAGCCCTGGGTTAGGGAATATTGATGTATAGAGAATAGCTGTGCACTGTTTGTTTGCCCCAATTTGCTTGCCCAGGGCTGAAGCCCTGGGCAGTTATGCGAAGAACGGCAGTGCAAACATTCAATCGGCCGAACCGCAGCCTGTATGGATGCCCGCTTTTCCGATCCTGCGGGCGAGATTGCGTCTCGCCCCTACAGCGCGGCTTGACGGTGGACTCAATCTGCAATCAGTCCTCCGTAATCCGTAATCCGTCCTCCGTCCTCCGTAATCCGTCCTCCGTAATCCGTCCTCCGTAATCCGTCCTCCGTAATCCGTAATCCGTAATCCGTAATCCGTAATCCGTAATCTCTACTTCCTCACGACTACCTGGCACGTGGTGGTGCCTGCAGGTGATGTAGCACGGACAAGGTATGAGCCTTGCGGAACTGACTCTGCTGGGATTGTGATGGACGAGACACCTTGTTGCACGAGCTGTGTGGTGGATGAACCGATGACACGTCCGTTGATGTCGATGATGTCAAAGGTCATGGTGCGATCTTCGGTTGACTCGACGGCGAGCGTGATGATGCCTGATGTTACAGAGGGGCGAGCTTCGATAGACATGCCGCGGAACGATGATCCTTCGTTGACGGATGTCGGGAGCTTCGTCTCCATGTCCAGTGACTCGTCGCCCGGCTGGAAGGGAAGCCAGTGGAAGTAACACAGAAGCATTTCATCTGTGGTTGCCTCGCCCCACGTCACCTGCTTTGGTGGGTTGTTCGGATTCTCAAGATTGTTGATCGTATTGTCGTATGTGGCCTCGTAGTAGAGCTTTGAGCCGCGTGGAACGCGCACCGGATTCTTGTAGGTATAGCCCCCTTGCCAGTGGAAGTCCCATACAGGCAGGTTGATCAGCCGGATCGTATCTCCCTTGGGGCTGACGGCGTAGGCTCGAGCATCCTTTCCGAGGAGGTGCATGTGAGGGGCAATGCCGATGACGCTGATCTCGAGAGGGATATCGAACGACGTCTTAAATGCTTGAACACGATTTGCGGGAATGACGAATTTCTGTCCTGCGGTGAGATTCCGAGGATTCATCGCAAACTCTTGCACCTGGCGCACCTGGTCAGACTCGTGGAAGAAGATGTTCACCAGCGATTGATCGGTCTGCTCAACCGTTGAAGGGGCGTAGTGGACCTGGATCACGAGGTCAGAGTTCTTGTACATCGTCGATCCTATCGTTGGCGGATAGAATCGCGTCTGCGCTCCCGGAACCCAGCCAAGGAAAGAGACGGCCGTTTCAAATCCGGGATCGCCAAATCCGCTGTAACCGGGCTTCGGATCTTCTGCATCCTTGCGCCGTGCCGTGCCCGAGGTGTCGAGAAAGTACAAGACATGGTGCACCACGGCGGCATTGCCCGGACGGAACTCAATGGCCTTGACGCTGCGATCTTTGATGAGGTTCGTCGGAAGCACGAAGAATCGATACACGTCTTTATTATTCCCCTGCACCGTCCACTTCTCACTCATCCGCAATACCAGGTCCGGAGTGCCCAGCTGAGAGCCGCTCGGAAACGTCGGGGGCTTCGGGGCTGAGGCGAGATCGCCGATCGGCATGCCGGCCTCGACCCAGTCGCCGATGGTCTTTACGTCGGCATCGCTTAGAGTGCGAGCACCAATGAAGTTGCCGTGATCCCTGGCAGGGGGCCATGGGGGCATCTCGCGCTTCTCAACGGCGCGTCTTACCGAGTAAGCGAAGTCTGACACCTGCTCGTAGGTCTCGAGTGGGAAGGGGGCTATCTCGCCCGTGCGATGGCACGAGGTGCAGTTCTCGTAGATGATGCGTGCAACATTGCCTGACCACGTCGGTGTTTCGGCGGCCGACGTTTCGGTGGCAAGAACAGCAAGCAAAGCCAGGGTGAACGTGATTACGACCCGCATGATGACCCCTTTGTTATCTGAACGGCGGCATTGACCGCGCTCGAATATCCGAAGTTTAATTCGGCCGCCGACGGGGCTATTTGATCACCGTTACCTTAAAAGTGGCTGACGCCGGATTCTTGTCCGCGTTGTCATAGTTATTGAACCGCACAGTCACCGTGTTGTCAGCCGAGACCCAGGCCGTGTATGTTGTGTTTGCCAACACGGCGGCGTTTGGTATGCCGAGGGCGACCATATCTCCGGATGCTGCGCCGGTGACGGTGATGGTCAGATCGCTCGATGTTCTGGTTGCCGTATTGGGAAAGTCCAACGTTGCCGAACCCACAGCCAGCTGCCTCCACGAGATTGTCCCCGAGTTATTGACGGAGAGCACCGCCTCGCCGAGCTGCGTGCCGTTGGTGGATGCAACAGCCGGAAGGGCCGTGGGCCATGAATATGAAACGCTCCGGATGCGCGAAAGATCTCCGTTGGATGAGATCTGGAACAGCGAGGCTGCAGCGTTATCCTGTGCTTCAAAAATGTTTGCCGTTGCCGACGCAGCGGTCCGAATTATCAGCCCCTTCTTCGCTGCGGAATCAACCGTGATGTGCAATCGTGCGCCCGGACTAGTGTTGCCCAAACCCATACTCGTGCCGTTTTGATACAGCGTGCTGTTGCCGACGGATGAAGCTGAGGTAAAGAGTGGTACATAGTTAGCCGACCCCGTGCTTCCGGTCCCGGCAAGGGTCGACGTCCATGTCAGGTTGCCGGCACCGTCATTGAGCAGAGTCGTGCCGTTAGCCCCTTGAGCACTTGGCAGCGTCAGTGTATACGAAGCCGGGAGGTTGGGAAGTGTCAGTGATACCGTTCTTGCGCTTGAGCTGTGCTGGAGATGCAACTCCCTCACATAGAGCGGCACTTGCGCGCTGACCAGCGAGGATGCGAGAATGCACATCAGCGTGAGCAGGCAGATGGTGATCGGGTATGATATGATGGATCCGGACGTCATGATGATGTCGAAGTGCTTGATCGAGACACGCAAGTAAGAAGCCCCCTGCCACCACCGGCCGTCGCGATCGGCCGAGTGGGGAGGAGATATCGACTATTACTGGGCCTTGATGACCATGTAGTTGACAGTTCCGGTGTATTGACCGGAGAACGTAACGGTAAATCCTGTTCCCGGTGTGCGTGCCGTGACCGATGCTGTTACCGAAGTAGATCCCTCGAGCGTAACGATGATCGCATCAGTGCCGGCGAGTGTGCCAAGACCGGTGACAGTTGTGGATGTAGCTGCCGTGACATTTGATTGTCCGGCCGCACGTATACCAATCGCGTTGTTGATGCTCTGCCATGCCGGCGTGGCGCCGGCACCCTGCGAAACGAGCACATCACCTGAGGTTCCGGCAGCCCCTTGCATTTGCAGGGGGCTGGTGGTACCTGCAAGGTTCAGAGCGCCTGTCTGTGTGAGTGTACCCGTAGTGTTGATCGACCCGCCGGTACGGCCAATGGCAACAGTTCCTGCCGTTGCACCCGTACCAATGTTGGTAGCGTCGCTACCGGAGGTGTTGATGCCGGTGATCCCTGTCAGATTGAGCGTGCCAAGGAGGTTTACCGTGCCGGTGGTCTTGCCGATGTTCGTCGTGGTTCCTGCATCGGCCCCATCATTGATACCGATGATGCCGACATTGCTGATCGACAGACGCTCCTTGTTATCAGTGATGATGCTGATGCCGTGATTGCTCGTGGCACCAATCGTTCCTGGCGCTGTAAGCGTGTTACCACCGATCGCCCAGTTGGGGTTGGAACTTCCCGTCGGATCGAACCATTCCAGGGCCGTGCCGTTCCAGCGAAGTGACCAGCCGGATGCCGAGGGCGTGTTCGACCAAGCAAGACCTCCGGTAGTGGTATTGCTGTAGATCAGCGACCCGTTGCCCGGTACCGTTGCCGGCAATGTGAGTGTATACGGTGTGGCTACGGTCGCCGGCACCGTTAGAGAGATGGCGCCCGACGTGCTGCCCTGAACCTTGAGTTCACGGGTTTCGATCGGCAGCGTGGACTGACCGAACATAGCAGCCGGCAGGGCAAAGCTGATGAAGAGAAATGCGCCGCATATACGCGATGCGTTGTACTTAGGCATGAGAGCCTCCGGGTTGTGGTGAAAAAAAACGTCAGTGGTTGATGACCATCCAACTGAACGAAGTATTCGGAGCAAGGCCGCCTGCGAAGGACACCGTGAACCCGTTGGTTGTGCGTTGTGAGATGGCATAGGCCGTCATGCCATCGGGCGAATCGATCGTAACAAGAATGCGTGCATTAGGAAGCAGCGTCGGCAAGGCCACCGGTACGGCCGTGGTGGTGTTGATCGTTACCGAGTACTGGCGATTTGGCGTTGTGTTGAAGTATCTACCCGAAGCGATCGGGAGTGTGCTGGTCTGGGTCGGACCGACTGGCACTGTTGAGATGGAACTGACGCGTCCATCACGGTCGACCGTGATGCGAGGTATGCGCAGTGAGTCACCATAGATGCCTGGTGCGACCCCCGTCGAACGCAGGTGCCTGGTGCTGATCGACGAATCACGCAGACCCAGCACAACCGATGGACCGTTGGGATTCTGCACTCGCAGAGCCGAGTCTTGCGTGGTGACCGTCACGATTCCTTTCACACCGGTGGCATCGATCGTCACATCATTCCCGTCCTGCGTGATCACCAGACCACCGGCGGCGAGGATGTTGACGTCACCCTGAGCCCCGTTCAAGCTTCGTACAACGCCGGTGGCGTTGGGTGTTAGTCCGCCAGCAACAACCGATTGCTGCGCCATGGCCGCGTATGGTGCGGTTGTCAGACGCGTCCGCGGTTCGAATGCCGTTTGCGTGGTACCCGGTAGCCCTACCTCGATCCAGAGCTGCTGGGTGAAGTCGACATTGTCAAGGGGCACCTGTTCACCGATGATGAGGCTGAACACACCTCCAATGATCGTCGTTGAAATCAGGTCTTCATACACGGGCGTACCGCCAGTGGCAGACGGAAAGAGCTTCACCGAGATGGCATATCGACCATCGGCATAGACTGTTCCATCCGGCTGGATGAGCACGCCCTGAAATGACAGATACATCGGAATGCGCGTTCCGTCTCCCTGAGCTCTCAAGGTCTCTCCGCATAGCAGGAGTACGATGGCACCTACGGCAAAGAGCATGGGGCGAAGTCGGCACGCCATATCTATCTGACACGGGTAATGGTGGATGAATAGGCGATGCGTCGCTGATGAAGCGGCTCGCGCACGAACACACGCACCACGTATGTACCTGTGGCCGAGGTGAATCCCTCGTCGGTAGAGCCATCCCATGAGAAGGTCACGCCTTCCGGATGTCGCGACGTGATTTCAAGCGAGGCCACATGCTTTCCGATGCCATTGTAGATGGCCGCTTCGGCCATGGCTCCGTCCGGCGTCCTGACGTCGATGGAAACGTGATCTCGAAATGGGTTTGGCCACGACCAGATGCGTGCTCCGGCTACAACCTCGGTGGGTGTCTCGCCGGCATCTAGGATGACCGGTATCGGTACCCAAAAGCCGAGATATGCCTTGGCCTTTGGTGCTGATGAGATTGTCCCGATCGAGGTAAGTCCCACGGTGCCGCTCATCAGGAAGTCGTCGCCGGTGCTGTTGGCATCCAACACTGCTCCGCACGACTGAACAACCCGCTGACGATGGACCGTCAGCATGGGATGCTTGCCACCTTGAGCATGAAGCGATGCCACGACAGCACCTGCGACAATGAACCGAATGAGATAGCGCATCTGATCTGTATCGATACCGTCAGTTGAAGTACAGACCAAGCGTGAAGTTGATGTTCGATATGCCCATGGTCACATCGGTCGTTGCCGGTCCGTCGCGCTCGACGCCGTTGGCGTCCTTGACTCTCTCGCTGGAATGAACAAAGCCGAGTCCGTACTCGACTGAGAGCGAGACATTGCGCCAAGCAAACCATTCAGCACCCGCAAAGAGACTCGCACCGAGAGTGGTTGTCGTCGATGAACTGATCTCGCCTCCACCAACAGAGTTCTTCGTTTGTGCAAGACCAAACATTGCCTGGCCCCCTGCGAAGAGGGCAACATTCGTGTTGTTGAAGAGGTTGTAGCGAGCACCGGGGGCAACGTTGAACGTCGTGACCGTGGTCTCGTCCTCCGTCGTATTGTTCTTGCTGACGGTGTTGCTGCCAAAACCCAGACCACATCGGATAGCAATGTTGTCGGCCAGGAACGTGGATGCTCCAACGCCACCCATGTAGTTGCCTGCCTGTAAGTCTGAAAGTCCATTCAGCGTGAACAGGAGCGCCGATGCTCCTTGCTTGTACCGGATGGTTGACTCATCTTGTGCATGTGCCGCAGTAGAGAATGCCAACAGCAGCATGCCGACGGTGAAGATGGTTTTCATGAACGACCTCGAATGATTGATGATGAAACCCTGTTGTCTTTCGGGCGTCCAAACA
The DNA here is from genome assembly GCA_018882895.1 of Candidatus Kapaibacterium sp. Taxonomy (GTDB): domain Bacteria; phylum Bacteroidota; class Ignavibacteria; order Kapaibacteriales; family Kapaibacteriaceae; genus UBA10438. The sequence goes on along the minus strand of VERF01000004.1, from coordinate 66,013 downwards.
TCCATGCTTCAGAGATCATCCTTTCTACCGCTTTACCGCCCTGCGAACTCGATGCGTACGACACAGCGCCTTGTGGCTCATGCCCTGCTTCTTATGCTGACATCTGCCGGGCTACATGCCATGACGGACATGATCGTGCTCACCGGTAGCATCGTTGACTCTGCCTCGGGCGAGCCGATCGCCGGTGCGTCGATCCGTGCCGAAGGCCTGTCAACGGGCACATACACCGGAAATCGTGGCACGTTTAGACTTCCGGTTGCAAGCTCAACGAGGCACCTGATCGTGCGAAGCATCGGCTTTGCCGAGCGACGCATACCGATGCCATCGACGGCAACCAACATTCGCATCGCGATGGTCTCATCAGGCGTGTCACTGCGAGGTGTGAATGTCGTGGCAGACATCACGCCGGAAGAAGTCATCAAGCGTGCCATTGAACGACGGGATGCCAACGCGAGCCGCATTCGGACCGTGGTGAGTTCACTCTACTCGAAGGTTCGCTTTGCGCTGGATATGGCTGGTATGGGTCGATCAAATCAGCAGCAGCAGGATGTGATCCTTGAAACGTTCTCGACGATCACCGAACGTCGAATCCCCGATCAGCGCAAGCATGTGCGCATTGAGCAACGCCGGCAGACGGCCAACATACCGGCCCAAGAGAATACCGCCGTATTTGATGAATTCTTCGACTTCACACTCGATGAGCTGAATATTCTCAAGACTAAGCTTGTGACGCCTCTAGGAAAGAATGCTCTCAAGGAGTACAACTACGCGATCACCGGAAAGAGTACGCTCGACTCGCAGGTTGTCTATGAGATGTCATTTGCTCCGCGCTCAAGCCTCTTTCCCGGCTTTGAGGGAACACTAAGCATCGTCGACGGAACATATCAGATCATCGCGGCTACCTTCGCCCCCTCCAAGGAAACGTCATTCCCGTTTCTCAAGGGGCTGACCTTTGAACAGCGGTATGATCGGGTGAAGGACAGTATCTGGATGCCAACCTTTCAGCTGACAACAGCCTCTCTGCGCCTGAATGTTGTAACGGGGCTGATCACTGTGAAGGCTGATGTGCGCGCGCAGACCAATGTCCGCTCGGTTGACGTGAACGTTGATGTTCCCGACAGTCTCTTCATCCCGAAGAAGCTCTCACGGGCTGATTCAATTGCGCTGGCCGAGGCGGCGGACATGGCGGGAGGCGTTGAGATCGACACGCCAAAGATTCGCATCGATGTCGACTCTACGGCCGACTCTCTGCGCCCGGATTTCTGGTCGTCTCATGCCTTCGCCGAGCAGACGGAGGAAGAGGTAAAGGTCTATGCAAAGCAAGACAGCATTCAGAAGGCCGGTGGCAATGAGTCGGATTCCGAAAGCAGCGGTCCACTTTCAGGCTCGATGTTCACCCTCGCACGCAGTGGTGACTTCACGTTGGGTGTCGACCCGCTGTTCAACTACTCCTCCATTAGCCAGACAGTGTATGGCGCATCGATCATCGCCAAGCTGGCTCCGGTGCGTATGACGTTGTCGGGCGGTTTCGGGTCCGGTGGTACACGATTTGGTCGTGTGGCAATGGATGCTACCGTGTACCGGGCTCGCAGACTCTCACTCGGCGTCTCCGGAAGCGTCTATTCGTCGTTGGCAAGCGTGCAGGAGGCCAAAACAACCCAGCTGAGTTTCAGCAGCATTGATCTGGCGAATCTGTTGTTCCCCGAGTATCAGGACTTCTATCGTCGCGACGGATTCGCTCTTGGTCTTCAGGCGCGCTCGCGATGGGTCATCACAACGATGGAGGCCAGTTGGTCGCGTCACATCAACATGCCCCTTATCGACTCGCTGCCGCGTCCGCGCGTGTTGGCCCGCGAGGGTGATTTTCAGGTGCTGTCGCTGACGGCTCGCACGCCCCGTTCCTTTGGGTCGATCTTCGGCGGTTCATCGGATCCCTTCTCGGGACTTATCCATGGAGTTGTCGGCCGAGAGACCATCTCCGGTGCAACCTTCTGGTCGGTCGATGCCTCCACCACACTGCGTCTGCCCACATACGAAACAGGATACTCCCCGATGCTCCTGGAGCTGACGCTGGCAGGGGGCTTGCAGGCAACGGAAACACCGAACCAATACCGGTTCGTTGCAATGCGGGCATTCCCGACGTTCGGAATCCTGTCGGACTTTCCCACCATTGGGATCAATGCCTTTGCCGGAACGGAGTTTGTGCGTTTCGGCCTCGAGCACAACTTCACCGATCTCTGGTGGCGGGCCATTGGCCTTCCCGGACTCACTTTTGGTCGGGGAGTGGATCTGATCGGCGTCCTCAACGGCATCAGCACCACGAACCGTGCCGGCGCCGTTGTGCCCGGCGTCAGCTTCGACAGCACCAATGGTGTGTACATGGAGGCGGGCTTCGGCGTGGCTCGGATCCCGAGCTTCATCAGCGACCTCTTCATGCTACGCGTCGATGCGCGCTGGCCGGTGGGACCGCTGGCCCGGTTTGGCTCGTTCGGATGGATCCTGACCCTGTCCAGCCCCCTGCAATAACCGCTGGCCGAGCGGGGCTCCGTATCTTTGCGCCATGTTTGAGCCACAAAAGCAACAAGTGAGTGAACTCCGCGACCGTGTGGACCAATTGCGGAGGTTCCTTTGACATCGATCGCAAGCGCGACGAGATAGCAGAACGGGAGATGCTCTCCCAAGCACCGGATTTCTGGGATGATGCCCAGAAGGCCCAGAAGCTGATGCAGGAAGCTGCGAATCTGAAGGACTGGGTGCAGACCTGGGAACAGGCGCAGGGAAGCGTCGGCGACGTGCAGGCCCTGATCGAACTGGCCGAAGAGGCCGACGACTCCTCGATGGAGTCGGACATCCTTGCGGAACTTGCCAAGTGCCTGACATCCGTCGATGAGCTGGAGCTTCGCAAGATCCTCTCGGGTCAGGACGACAACCGCAATGCCATCCTAACGATCAATGCCGGTGCCGGCGGTACGGAAGCGCAGGACTGGGCCGAGATGCTCATGCGCATGTACACTCGCTGGGCCGAAAAGCACGGCTTCGAGGTGTACCTTGCCGAAGAGCAGGAAGGCGATACCGCGGGTATCAAGAGCTGCACGCTGGAGATACGCGGCCGGTATGCGTACGGATATCTCAAGGCAGAAAACGGCGTGCACCGTCTGGTTCGCATCAGCCCGTATGACTCCAATGCCCGACGTCACACGTCGTTCGCTTCGGTGTTCGTGTACCCGGAGGTGGAGGATGATGTTGAGATCGTCATCAATCCTGCGGACGTGGAAATGGACACGTTTCGATCAGGGGGCAAGGGTGGCCAGAATGTCAATAAGGTCGAGACCGCCGTGCGTCTGCGTCACATCCCTTCGGGTGTGGTAGTGGCTTGTCAGCAGGAGCGTTCGCAGCTGCTCAACCGCGAGCATGCGATGAAGATGCTCAAGTCTCGCCTGTACCAGATCCGCCGCGAAGAAGAGGAAGCCGCCAAGGCCGCCATCGAAGGTTCCAAGAAGAAAATTGAATGGGGCTCGCAGATCCGCTCGTACGTCTTCCAACCTTACACAATGGTCAACGACCACCGCACGGAGACAAAGATCACGGACGTGCATTCGGTGATGGATGGTGACATTGACGAGCTCATCAAGGCATATCTGCTTCTGGAAGACCAACTCAACTCCGCAGCATGAGCAACGACGTCGACACGGTACGCGGCATACTTAGGCAGGCACGGTCGATCGCCGTGCTGACCGGTGCTGGTGTGAGTGCCGAGTCGGGCGTGCCCACGTTTCGCGATCCCGACGGACTCTGGGCAAAATTCTCCCCCCAAGAGCTTGCCAGCATGGAGGGCTTTCTGGCCAACCCGGAGCGCGTACGCGAGTGGTATGCTCACCGCCGCAGCATCGCCACGAGTGTGGAGCCGAATGCCGGACACTATGCATTGGCAGAGCTGGAGAGGACACATGAAGGCACATTCACGCTGATCACGCAGAACGTGGACCGACTGCACCAGCGTGCGGGCAGCCGAAACGTTCTTGAAGTCCACGGCAACCTGATCGAAAACCGCTGTAATGACTGCGGGCACATCCGAACTGACGACCGCTTGGACTGCGTCGAATGCCTCGGCCCGATGCGTCCCAACGTGGTCTGGTTTGGAGAAGAGCTGCCGCAGGACGTCTTTGCAGCGGCTGAGCAGGCGGCGCGCGGCTGCGACATCATGTTTGTGATCGGTACGAGTGCGGAAGTATGGCCGGCCGCCGGTCTTGCCTACACGGCCAAGCAGTACGGCGCAACGATCGTAGAGGTCAACCCGAATCCTACCGTCTTCAGCCGCGAAGCCCATCACGTGCTTGTCGGCACCAGTGCCTCAGTACTGCCACAGCTTATCGGAGTCGCTTCATGATCATCGGCATCGGTACCGACGTGGTGGACGTCCCGCGCATCAAAGCTGCCTACGACCAGTACGGCGATCGGTTTTTGTCGAAGATCTTCACCGACACCGAGATCGCCTACTGTGACCATTTCGGTGAAACACGTTTTCTTCATTACGCCGCTCGCTTTGCCGCAAAGGAGGCCTTCTCCAAGGCCGTCAAGACCGGCATGCGCGATGGTATGTCCTTTAAGCTCGTCGGCATCGTGAACGAGAAATCCGGTGAGCCCCGTATCGAACTCTTCGGTGCCATGCTCGAACGATGGGGATCACACACCATCCATGTCTCACTTAGCCACACATCTACCGTTGCTTTGGCAGTGGTAGTGATTGAACAGGTGACAGGTGATGGGTGACAGGTGACAGGCTCGATCTTTCACCGAGGTAAAGCTGATACCAAATTGCTGCTTCCCCTGTAACCTGTAACCTGTAACCTGTAACCTGAAATGCTTCCTTCCCTGACACAACTGACAAAGCCCCTTACCCTCGGAATACTCGGGGGTGGGCAGCTTGCGAAGATGACGGCGCACGAGGCCTATCGGATGGGTCTTCGCGTGGCGATCATTGAACATGGCGAGGATTCACCTGCTGGGGTGATGACCAAGCTGGAGTTTCCGGGAGGGTGGAAGGACTCTGCCGAGTTGGAGCGATTCATTCAGGCTTCCGACATCATAACGTTGGAGAATGAGTTCATTGACCCTGAGATCCTGGACGTCATCGCCGAGCGGCGATTGGTGTTTCCGTCGCCGCAGACAATGCGGCTTGTGCAGGACAAGTACACGCAGAAGCTTACCATGAAGGGGGCGGGCATTCCGACGCCGGAGTTCGCTGAGATCACTACGAAGGAAGATCTCGTTGCCTTTGGTCAGAAGCACGGATATCCGTTTGTTGCCAAGACGCGCAAGTTCGGGTATGATGGTTATGGAAACGCCACCATCAAGCGTGAGACCGAGATCGACATGGTGTGGCGTCGGTTCATGGAGGGTGAGGACCCTCGGCCGCTGCTGGCCGAGTCATTCGTTACCTTCACTAAGGAGTTGGCAGTGATGGTTGCGCGCAACAAGCGCGGCGAGATCGCTGTATATCCGTGCGTGCAGACCATCCAGCAGGGGCATATCTGCGTGACGGTACTTGCACCGGCACCGATCGAAGATCATCTGCAGCGCAGGGCCCAGGAGATCGCCGTTGCCTGCGTCGAGGCCATCGGTGGCGTAGGTGTGTTCGGTATTGAGATGTTCCTGACACTTGCTGATGAGATCGTCTTCAACGAGATCGCACCACGGCCACACAATAGCGGACACTACACCATTGAGGCCTGCCATACATCGCAGTTTGAGAACGTCATTCGTGCGGTAACCAACATGCCCCTTGGCTCTGCCAAAATGCGTGTGCCGGCGGCATGCATGATCAACCTGCTAGGTGAGCGCACCGGTAGCGGTGTTCCCGATAGTGTGATCGAGATGCTGAAGGTGGACGATGTTGCCCTGCACCTATACGGGAAGAAAGACGTGCGAATGGGTCGGAAGATGGGACACCTTACGGCCACGGGCGCAACGGTGGACGAGGCGTTTGCTCGCGCCAGCGAAGCCCTCAACAGATTCGTCTGGTAAGGGGCAGGCAGTTACCGCGAGTTCACGCGAAGGGTAACGATCGCCGCGATCAATCCGATGGTTGCATTGCCGACCCACATTGCGACGGCCGGTGACAAAAGACCTCGGTCGGCAAGTTTCTCGCCCCCTATCATAGAAATCCAGTACAGGACGTAGAAGCCGAGCGAGATCAGAGCGCTCGATCCGAAGCTACCGCCCTTTGTGAGGATGCCCATTGGACAGCCGACAAACACAAAGAGCAGGCATGCGAACGGGATCGCATACTTCTTGTGGATCTCAACGAGGTACTTGTTGGCAACGGTCAACTCGCTGGATCGGCGAAGACGCTCGGACTCGAGTGTTGAACGCGTCGAGACGACGATGGATATGGCCCTCTCGATCCTGTCCTTCATGCTGCGCACTGAACTGTCGGCCGGCGAGCCGTCGCGCAGCACATAGTCCATATGCCGAATGAATGCCGTGTCGTACCGCTCGTCGGCCTGACGGGCCTGGAGTTCAGCTCGGTCGACAACCTGGCGCATATCAGCGATGCTCATCTCACGATCAGACCGCGAGGTTCCGGTCACATCGGAGGCCTGATACATCATGTTCTCTGCCGGAAGCGTCATCTGATAGCCGGCAAAACGGATCACCCGGTAATCCATCGGATCGCGCACGCTTCGCTGATGGATCTCACCGTTGTGGAGTTGCACCACGAGTCGCGTCAGCGACGGAGAGAACTGCAATCGTCCGGAATCAGCAGAGATCACGTTGCGAACCTCGTACTTCGACCGATCATAGATGGTCATGCCGCGCATGAGGCCGTTGGTATCCACATGGCGTGCAAGCACGGTTACCCCGTCAAGGTACGTGCTGAACTGACCTTCATCAACAGCGAAGGTGGGTTTGGTGCGTTCAATGTCGCGCATCATTGCCGAAAGTCGAACGTTCGTCTCCGGCAGCACGGTATCTGTGTACCAGAATACGAAGCCCCAGAGCAGAACACCGCAGCTCACCACCGGAACCATCATGCGTAGAAGTCCGACGCCGCTGGCCTTCATCACCGTCACTTCATGCGTGGTCGACATTGCCCCGAAGGCCATGATCGTGCTGAAGAGCACACCGACCGGTATTGCCAGGACGACGATCCACGAGAGGTTGAGGACCATGAACATGATGATGGTTGAAACATCCAGCCCCTTGCTTGCCAGCTGGTCAAGCCATCGCATGAAGTACTGCAGAAGAAACAGTATCATGATCACCACCGTACCGAAAAGGAACGGGGCGGCGTGCGTTCGAAGAATGTATCGCGACAGAAGCATCGGACCTACCCGCGCTTGCGCTCGCATTCGCGGATGAGCGCCTCGAAGTGATCCCGACGCTCCGGCTTGCGTGTCATAAGGGTCTTGTATGCCTCGATCGCCAGGTCGTAAGACTGCTGTTGCATGTAGATGTTGGCGATCGTTTCGGTGACCAGGATCGGCTGGGGTTGCGGCGGTGGTGGAGGCTCGTTGCGAGCTGAAGCAGCATCAATCTCGCTTTGACGCGGCATCTTGACATCGACCAATCGAGAGGCGAGTTCCTCGAGACTGATCGGCTTACGCTGCGGCGTCGGTTCAGCCGGACGCTGAGGTCGGCGCACCGCGTGGAATGCTCTGAAAGAAGGGGGCTCAGGCAGCGAACCGATACCACGGCGCCCGCGCGATCGTATCCCCTCGACACGCAGTGTGGTGAACTCCAGTCCCGGAATGAGCCGCACACTGCCACTGCGAATGATCGGCGCATCATCGGCGATCGGCGCCGTTTCGATCATGCGAAGGACGTGGTAGGGGGCGACGGACACTTCGTCGACCTGTTCACTTGGTTGCGCCACAAGTTCCGGTGTTACGACATCCGGTGTTTCAAACTCCGGTATCTCGACTTCCGGTGTTTCGACTTCCAGTGCTTCAACTTCCAGTGTTTCGACTTCCGGTGCTTCAGCTTCCGGTGATTCAACTTCCGGTGATTCAACTTCCGGTGCTTCGGCTTGCGGTGCTTCGACTACCGGTGCTTCGACTGTCTCCCGTTGGGAAAGGGTCACATGCACGTGCGGGAAACGCATCGTGATGTCGCGCACCAAAGCCTCGGCATCATCGGTCAGTCCGAGCTTCGCATAAGCCTTGGCCAGCATAACGTAGCCACCGGCATACTGAGGGTAGTCCTCAATGCCCATGCTGCAGAGGCGCACGGCGTCGATGGCTCTCGAGGCGTCAAGGAGCTGAAGTGCCTCAATGGCAAAATCGGGATGCAGAGGCCGTGACATGTTCAGCTGATCTGGCGTGGCGACGTGTTAGTCGCGGTTGCCGAACAGGCGCAGCAGATACAGGAAGAGGTTGATGAAGTTCAGATACAGCGACAGGGCACCAACGATCGCGCGCTTGTGGGCGAGGCCCTCGCCGGCATACATCACGATGGCCTGCTCCTTGATTCGACTCATGTCGTAGGCTGTCAGACCCGTGAAGATCAGCACACCGATGACAGATACGGCGAATTCGAGAACTGAGCTACCGAGGAAGATGTTGACGACCGAGGCAAGGATCAGTCCGATGAGCCCCATGAACAGGAATGAACCCATGCCTGACAGATCTCGCTTGGTCAGATAACCATAGGCCGCAGCCGAGCCGTACATGCCGGCGGTGATAAGGAAGACCTGGAAGATGCTCCCGAGTTCATATACGAGAAAGATCGCAGCGAAGGACAAGCCGTTCATGATCGAGTAGGCAATGAACAGTCCGGCTGCCGTGCTCGGCTTCATCTGGTCAACCCGTGCGGCCAGGAACCAAACCATTGCGACAGGGCCAAACAAGATTACCCACTTAAGGGGGGTGCCGAAGATGGCGCTGAGCATGACATCAGAGCCTGCGACAACGAATGCCGTTACCCCGGTCAGAAGCAGACCGCCAACCATCCAGGCATATACGCGCTGGACGTACGTACGGATGGCATCTGCCGATATCGCTTGCGAGAAGCTGGTTGCGTTGAGCTGGGACATGGAGGGTACCTCCCGAAATTTTGAAACCGTGGCTATGACGTACGTGCGACGACAAAATTAGCAAAGTCGACAAGGGCCGATTGGTAGATCGAGGGTGCAAACCCCTCAAGCTGACTAACTGCTTGCTGCTTCAGGGCTTCCGCCCGTTCCTGAGCGGCGCTGATTCCTCCGTTGCGCTCAACAAAGTCGATCACCCGAGCGACATCTTTTCGGTCGGCCCGCTTGGACTTGACGATGCCGAGAATCTTCTTGGCATCCGAAGAGTCGGCCTTGGCCATTGCATAGATCAGCGGCAGGGTGACCTTACCCTCACGGATGTCATTGCCTACGGGCTTGCCCAGGATGAAGGTTCGCGAGGTATAATCGAGCACGTCGTCGCGGATCTGAAACGCCAAGCCGACAAGCTCGCCGTACTGAGTCAGGGCTGCGCGCTTGGCCTCATCATCGGTCGCACTGATTGCGCCCACGGCGCAACAGGTCGAAATCAGCGATGCTGTCTTGTCCGATATGATGCGGAAGTAAGTCTCTTCGTCGATGGTCTTTTGACGGCTCTTTTGCATCTGCAGCAGCTCGCCTTCGCTCATGCGACGTACTGCGTCGCTGGTAACGCGCAAGTAATCGAACTCGCCGCTGTTGACGGCGATCAAAAGCCCCCTCGACAGAAAGTAGTCACCCACCAGAACGGCAACCTTGTTCTTCCACACGGCGTTGATCGATGCCACTCCCCGACGCATGTCGGCCTGATCCACAACATCATCGTGAACAAGCGTGGCAGTATGAAGGAGTTCAACCATTGCTGCGGCGATGAACGATCTCTCGCCGATCGTGCCGCAGGCACCGGCTGCGAGGAAGACAAGAGCAGGGCGCACGCGCTTGCCGCGCTGACGCATAATGTAGCGCACCACCGTGTCGAGCAATGCCGTCTGCGATCGCACCTGCTGGCGCAGGTACCCGTCGAATCTCTCGATCTCTTCGTGAACCGGTGCGCTGATGGACTGTATGGAATGGCTGCTCATGAGTTTGGTGATGGTGTGGCAATCTTCGGATATGATGCTCGGGCGATCACCACACTGATCTCATAGAGGATCCAGAGGGGTATGGCCACCATCATCTGTGTGACCGGGTCGGGAGAAGGAGTGATCACCGCCGCAAGGATGAGGATGACCACAATAGCATGTCGGCGATACTTCGTCATCCCCACGTGCGAGACCATCCCCATGCGCGCTAACACCCATGTGACCATCGGAAGTTCAAAGATCAGGCCGGACGCTAGAAGCATGTTGACCAGGAAGCTGAAATAACTGCCGATGGCGATGTTGTTCTCAATGTTTGGGTTGGCAAAATCCGTCACATAACTCAGCATGCTCGGGATGAGAAAGTAGTATCCGAAGGAAACGCCAGCCAGGAAGCAGATGCTCGTGATGACAGTGATTCGAAGTGCCCACTTCCGCTCGGTCATATACAGACCGGGAGCCACGAATTGCCAAACCTGATAGAGTATCCACGGAAAGGCAAGTATGATGCCCGAGAGTACGATGACCTTGAAGTACAGGAAGGTCTGCCCGAATGGTTCGATGTTCTGCAGCTTGACCTTTGACTCCAAAGCCGGACGAAGAAGCAGAAGATTCATCACCTCGTCGCCATAAAATCCCACCACGCAGCAAGCAACTGTGATCCCAATAACAGAGAGCATTATGCGTTTGCGTAGCTCCTCAAGATGCTCGAGAAACCCCATCTCCGAGGCTGATTGTGATTCGGCATTGGGCACCGTTCAGGTCCGATCCGTATACTGGTGGTGGAAAGCACGAAGATACGGACTGCTCAGGGCTCGGCGCCTGGTCAACGGGCAGCCGCGACCCTGCGATGCCGATGGCGTAATGAGCAAAAATCGTTACGAAACGATTGGTTAATTACCAAGCGAAAAAAATTCACACTAACTGCACTTTTTGCTTGTGAAGCATGTTATCCACAGACCATATTCGCAGCCCGACTTGTATCAGTGAGGGGCTCGGCACAGCAGCTAAGGGGAAGTTGCCCGAGTTTCGATGCATGGTTTGGGATGCAGCAGTGTGGGGATACGGTAGTGCAACCATCGGATGATGAAGGGATAACGACTGGTGAAAAACGACGACGCTCTCAAACTTTTCTCCGCAGAGCGCCCCTCGGGTCAGAACACCAACCCAACGGGCAAGACAACTCAGCGTACCGCGAGGACTTCGTCAGCAGACGTTGATTCATTGTGGGAACAGTGTCTGGCAATAGTGCGCGATAACGTCTCCGACCAGGTCTACAAGACATGGTTTGAGAAGATGCATCCGACCAAATTGGACGGTAGCAACATCACTCTTGAGCTTCCAAGCCATTTCTTCTACGAGTGGATCGAGCAGCACTACTCCAATCTTCTGCAGAAGACGGTCCAGCGCGTTCTCGGAGCTAAGGCGAAGGTTCAATTCGAGGTCGTCGTCGATGACAACGCCCCCGCATCGGATCAGCGCACGGTAAAGCTTCCGACGATGCGCACGGGCGTGCAGCCTTCGCTTCCGTTTACCGAAGCTCGTCCGCAGACTCAGACGCAGGTTCGTACCACACACTTCCCGACGTACTTCAATCCACGGTACACGTTCGATAACTTCATCCGTGGCGAGAACAACCAGCTTGCAACTTCAGCCGGCATCGCCGTTGCAGACAATCCGGGTCGAACGAAATTCAATCCGCTGGTGATCTACGGTCCTACGGGGCTGGGCAAGACACACCTTGTCCAAGCCATTGGAAACCGTATCCTTCAACGAAACCCGAATGCGAAAGTGCTCTATACGAACTCCGAAAAGTTCACGATGGAGTACATCAATGCCATCCAGACCAACAAGGTGCCCGACTTTACGAGTTTCTACAGAGGTGTGGATGTTCTGATTGTGGACGACATTCAGTTTCTGGGTGGTAAGGAAAAGACCCAGGACATGTTTTTCCACACCTTCAATGCCCTCCATCAGGAAGGCAAGCAGCTGATCCTGACCTCGGATAAGCAACCAAAGGACCTGGCAGATCTCGACGAGCGCCTGATCTCACGGTTCCAGTGGGGTCTTACAACGGACATTCAGCCCCCTGACCTCGAGACACGGATCGCCATTCTCCAGCAGAAAAGCATGGAAGAAGGCATGGATCTCCCGGGCGATGTGCTCGAATACGTTGGCCGCCACGTCACAAGTAGCGTGCGCGAACTCGAAGGTTGTCTGATCTCATTGTTGGCAAAGGTTTCGCTCGACAGCCGTGAGCTGACGATTGAGCTTGCCAAAGAGGTGGTTCGTGGAGTTTCGAACTCGTTCGGCGCCCGCACTCTGACGATCGACGAGATCAAGAAGGAAGTCTCCGAGTATTACTCGATCGACGTAGCATTGCTTTCGGCCAAGACGCGTAAGCATGAGATCGTGCTGGCCCGTCAGATGTGCATGTTCCTTGCCAAGCAGCTGACGCAGACGTCGCTCAAGAGCATTGGTTTGCACTTTGGTGGTCGTGACCACACGACCGTGTTGCACTCCTGTCAGCAGATTCTGAACTACATCGACACGGACAAGAAGATCCGCCAGGACGTCGATGTGCTCAAGAAGCGTCTGCGCGGCTAAACGCCCTTCACGATCATCCCGAACTCATCTGCCGTAAGCGGCAGAACGCTCAGTCGTGCCTGACGTACAAGGGCGACGTTGTTCATTGCCGGCATGGCCTTGATCTGTGCCAGGGTGACGGGAGTTTTCAAGGGGCGAACCGGTTTCAAGTCGACCACTACCCATGCGGGCTCGTCCGTTGTCGGATCCGGATACGCGGTCTTGACGACTTCGGCAATGCCGACGGCTGCCTTGACGTCGCTCGAGTGATAGAAGATCACCTGGTCGCCCTTTTCCATGGCCTGCATGTTATTGCGAGCCTGGTAGTTGCGCACACCGTCCCAGAACGTTCGCTTGTCCTTGACGAATTGCTCCCAGGAATAGACCTCAGGTTCGGATTTCACGAGCCAGTACTGCATGATTGAGCTCCCTTAGGGTTTGCACCTGACGCTGACGTTGAACATGGCAGGCCGCGAGCTGCCTGAATGATTGACGGTATACTGGACGGTATTGATGCTGTCCTTGAAATGTCGTGCGTCGATCATCACGTAGATCTTCGCCGGCGTTGTGTCGTGCATGAGCGGGCGCTGCACAGAGGCCGAGGCACAACCGCAGGATCCGCTGACTCCCATCACGCGGATCGAGTCACCGTGATCGCTGTAGACCCTGACCATTGATTGTACGAATCCCGTACTGTCGCGCGTGACAACGAGCGTCGGTGGGTCGAATCGCACCCCACCATGCGGCCTCGGGCTGCCTCCGGCCGAGCCGGAATTGTTGGCCAAGATCAGCGTCATGGCCAGAACGAAAACCGTGAGACGAATACGCAGTTGCATCATGTACCTGAAGTTTCGGTGGTGAGCGAGTCGATCACGTTGGCAATGTCGTAGAAGCCAGTGCGACCGTAGATCCATGAGGCTGCCAGTAGAGCCCCCTGAGCAAAACCCTGACGGTTCTTGGCTGAGTGTATGATGTCGATGGTCTCGTATGGTCCGTCGATGGTAACCTGGTGACGTCCGATCACTTCACCTCCACGCGTTGAACTGACGTGGAGTGCGGCCGGATCGATCTTCTCGTGCTGCGTCTCGGTGCTGATCGAGGTCTTACGACTGAGCACCTCCATGATGGTGGACGCCAGTGTCAGAGCCGTTCCGCTCGGACTGTCGCGCTTGCGCTTGTGATGCCACTCATGCACCATCACGTCAAAGCTGGAATGCGCATCGACCAGTTGGGCAGCACGCTGCACGATGCGAGCAAAGAGGTGCGTTCCGATGTTGAAGTTCGAACCCCAGACGCAGCCAACGGATGACGTTTCGATGATCGACTTCACCGCATCCATGTGGTCATACCATCCGGTTGTGCCGATGACGATGGGGCGATTCAGAGCTGACACTGCGCGGACATTATCGATGACGGCATCGGGCCAGGAAAAGTCGATGGCCACATCGAAGTCGGCACTTGTGATTGATGTGATCGGACGATCCAGATCATAGACCCCGGCTATTGTCATGCCAAGGGGCTCGGCAAGCTGTTCGACTTCGCGCCCCATAGCCCCATGACCAATGATGGCGATGCGCTTCATGCCGCCTCCTGCAGTGGTGAAAGTCGGCCCTCATGCATCGTGTATCGGTCACAACCAGGGATCAGCTCTGCAAGCGTCGGGTCGGACGTTGTGATCACCAGCCCGATCTCCCGTCGCGACGCGGTCGTCAGCATCATGTCAAGCGCCGTGCGCAGGGTCGGCTCGTCCAATCCTACAAATGCATCGTCGATGAGCAGCATCGACGTTGGGCCCGTAACGGCGCGAGCAATTCCAACCAGTGTCCGCTCAGCATCCGAGAGCTCATCAACACGGTGACTTCGACGGTGGCTCATGCCCACGTCGGCCAGCGCCTCAAGCGCTGCAGATGTGGCCTCTTCGCGCCGTAGCCCGCGCGCTGCGGCAGCCAGCAGCAGGTTCTCGAACACCGTTAACTCATGGTCGAACGTGGGTATCTGTGCGATGACGCCGAGCTGCGTGCGATATCTGCGGAGGCTTCCGGCCGACATAGTCGCGGCCGGAACCGTGTTGATGATCATGCTACCCGAGGTTGGCCGGCTCTGCCAGAGAAGGACCGAGTGCAGGACGGATTTGCCACATGAGCCGGGTCCGGTGATGACCGTCTTGGAGGCGGGCTCCAACGAAAGGGTTACTCCCGTAAGGATGGGACCGTGCCGGGTGTCGACTGTGACGTCGTTAAGCTCAATGCGCATAAACAAAGTTAGGGCGCGCTGGGCTCTTGAAGTTCGACGGTAGGGGGCTCACCGCTTCCCATTAAGATGGCCAGCGGACGTGTTGATTCAACGCTGCCGAGGAGTGCCTTGGCCACGGCCATGATCGGTATCGACAGCACCATGCCGACGATCCCCCACATCCATCCCCAAAAAATGAGGGAGAACAGAACCACCACCGGACTTAGATCCAGTCGGTCTCCCATGACCTTTGGTTCTATGGTGTTTCCAATGAGGTTGTGCACCACCGTCAGCACTGCAGTGAGGATGGCAACCTGAGCCATGTCTCGAGTCTGCAACAGAAACAACAGCGCCGGTATCAGCGTAGAGATCACTGACCCGATGTTTGGAATGTAGTGGAAGACAAAGGCCAGCAGACCGATCAGAGGAGCGAAGTCCACGCCAAAGACCGCCAAAATGGCCCACGTGATGAAGCCATTCAGAAGGTTAAAGGCGGTCTTAACGATCAGGTACTTGCGAACCTTGGTGTTGAGCGTGCGAAACAGCGCCAGGAGCATGGTTCCGCGCTCGTCCGTGAACGCATAGCGAACCTTGGCGGGGAATGTCTCGTGTCCCAAGAGCATGAACATCAGATACAACAACACCATCAATCCGTCACTCAGCACAGAGAAGATCGCTGTCAGCTGCGAGGTTGCAAACGATGTCACACGCTCGGCCGATACAACGTCGCCCCACGTGATGGATTTGATTCGTGCTCTCTTGAGCATTGGGGCAACGGCCTCATTCATTGAGGCAATCACGCTTTGAAGTTGCTGGGAATAGAATGCGGATCGTTCCTGAAAGGCCTCAATGCCGGCGGCGACGATGACATAGACGATCCAGAGAGCTGAGCCTGATACGATGAGCACGAGAATGAGGCAGATCGCCATCGGCACGCCCTTGGCACGCAAAAACTGCACCAGCGGTTTGAAGAGGATCGACAGGAAGCCGGCCAGGACGAACGGGATGAGAATGCCGCTCAGATTCTTCAGAACGATGCCGGATGCGATAAGGGCAATGATGGCAGCCGCGAAACCGGTGACCCGGGCCCATGGAATATGCTGTACCATGGTGGCAATATATGGCTCTGCAGACTGCGCAGAGGCCTATCCGTGGTAATTTTGCCGTCCACTTTCGAACACGGAGTCGACATGCAACGCGGACCGATATCACAGTTTATCGAATCGAACTATCTGCACTTCAATGCCGCCGCACTTGTCGACGCAGCCAAGGGCTATGAGACGCACCTGGCCGAAGGTGGCAAGATGATGGTTACCCTAGCCGGCGCCATGAGTACTGCCGAGCTGGGCATATCTCTTGCTGAGATGATCCGCCAGGATAAGGTGCAGATCATCTCCTGCACGGGTGCGAACCTGGAAGAGGACATCATGAACCTGGTGGCGCACTCGCATTACAAGCGCGTGCCGAACTACCGCGACCTTTCACCGAAGGATGAGTGGGAGCTTCTTGAAGGGGGCTTCAACCGCGTCACCGATACCTGTATACCGGAGGAGGAGGCATTTCGCCGCATCCAGAAGCACATCTTCAAGCAATGGAAGATGGCCGAAGACGCCGGTGAACGGTACTTCCCGCACGAGTACATGTATAAGATGCTCCTGAGCGGAGAGATGGAGCAGTATTATGAGATCGACCCCAAGAATTCGTGGATGATCGCGGCTGCTGAGAAGAACCTGCCGATCGTGGTGCCGGGATGGGAAGACTCGACGATGGGCAACATCTTCGCCTCGTATTGCATCAAGGGCGAACTCACGTCCACCACGATGAAAAGCGGCATCGACTACATGGTCTGGCTCTCTGACTGGTATCGTAAGAACTCCGAAGGCAAGGGCGTGGGCTTCTTCCAGATCGGTGGCGGTATCGCCGGCGATTTCCCTATCTGCGTAGTGCCGATGATGTATCAGGACTTGGAATGGCACGACGTGCCGTTCTGGTCATACTTCTGCCAGATCTCGGATAGCACAACAAGCTATGGTTCGTATTCGGGAGCTGTCCCGAACGAAAAGATCACCTGGGGCAAGCTCGATATCGCCACGCCGAAGTTCATCATTGAGTCGGACGCAACGATCGTCGCTCCGCTCATCTTTGCTTGGCTTCTCGGTCAGTGATGTTAGGGGGCTTGTTTCGCCAGCCCCTTTTTAATGCCTAGCGTATGATCACCGCACGGACTACTGCGTTGGCCCGGTGAATGATGTATGAGCCTGTGGGTAGGTCATCGATGGTCTGGACCATTTGCGACATCGGCAGAACGGACACGCGCCGTCCCTGAGATGAGTAGATGGTCACATCGGGGGTGCCCCCCATGATGGTGATCGTTCGACCATCACACTTCCACCAGCCTGTGGCAGCGTCGTCGCCGACGGATGTGAACAGCTCGCCCATCACGATATCAACATAGATCGGCAGGTGATCGGAGGCGCATTTCAAGGAGGCAGCCATGCTGGCGCTGACCTTTGTGTTTGGCGGATCATCGATGGATTTGTTGAAGCGTGCAGCACCATCGTTACCAAATGCCGTGTAGGTGGACGTTAGAACGCGCGGTGCGAGCTCCGCACTTGGCAGAATGAAATCAAACCGATCATCGATTCCACCGTCAACGCCGCCACCACAGCCGGCGATTGTCGTTGCCCGCGTGCACTGCGTGTAGAATGAGGCGAAGGCAACGTCGTTACGACGCCAGTTTGAACCGAGAGGGTCTACGAATTGGCGCTTTGCGCTTGGACCTATCAGTGCTTGCAGTGCCGGTTCGTCGGGACGATAGACATTGTAGTCTCCGCAAATGACGGCATTGCGTCGCTGTGTAA
The DNA here is from genome assembly GCA_018882895.1 of Candidatus Kapaibacterium sp. Taxonomy (GTDB): domain Bacteria; phylum Bacteroidota; class Ignavibacteria; order Kapaibacteriales; family Kapaibacteriaceae; genus UBA10438. The sequence continues at coordinate 48,287 of VERF01000004.1, read as the reverse complement.
TGTTCGACACAAGAGCCGTCATCTCACGCGTACGTTGCTGCTCATCGGAGGAGCTCGAAGATGCTTTTAGGTGCAGGCCATAGACGACGACCGTGTCGTCGGCCCTGCCGTCCTTATCCAAATGCTCAAGCGTTACCTCAAAGATGTCCCGCAGCTCTGTGGGAATGCGCCGCGTGCCAAGGAGGCTGAATTTCAACTGGTTATATAGCACCAGGATATCTGTATCGGGTCCATCGTAGTATGGCGTAGCTGCAAATGGAGCCCACCGCATCACATCTGAAACGAACCGAGGCCCGACCGTTGCGTCGGCCACCTCTGAACAGACTACGACGTCGGGCCGAATCGAGTCCAGGATCTGCCTGAACATCGGAATTCGACCGTCCTCGTTGTCCTGACTGAACTTCAGAAGATTGTAGGACGCCACACGCACGGTATCTGCAGCCGAAACCGCAGCGATGCCGCTGAACATCAAAACCAGTGCAATTGCCAGACTCATGGATACAAGTTAGGCAATGCTCAATTGGTGTTATCAATCAGTAACGACCTCCGATCGGCCTTCGATCAGTCTTTGAGCTGCCGATCGACGGCAGTCGCGCCGGAGGATTCACCTTCAGCGATGTATCGGTAAGCGCCTTCATAAAGGCTATGATATCGTCCTGATCTTGCCTGGTCAATTCCAATCGATCGAATGGTAGAGTCTGATAGGGAACATGAAGACCTATGCCTGCACCGCCCCCTCGCACATAGAAGTCCATCACCTGTTCAAGCGACTCGTATGAACCATTGTGAAAGTAGGGGGCTGTAAGTGCGATGTTTCTGACGGTTGGTGTCTTAAAGGACCCGCGATAGATCACCGAGTTCTCGCGGAGAATCCCGCCGGCACGGCCCACGTCGGAATCCTCGAGTGCATTGACTGTATCGTGCCGAGCTGGTACACCGATGATCTCCGACTCCGACTCGACAAATGTCGGGGGGACGTAGCCGGCATAGGTCGGAGGGAAATGGCACGATGCACATGCAGCCTTACCCATGAAGAGGTTGAAACCACGGCGCTCTGATGCAGAGATCGTAACGCTCTCGCCGCGCAGGTATCGATCCATCCGCGAGTTCATGCTAACAAGTGTCGTGAGATAGGCACCTATAGCCATCGAGATGTTGGTAGCGTCGATCGATTCGGCTCCTCGACGGCCAAAGACCCGTTCGAACATTTCAACATATTCAGATGAGGCACGGATTCGGCCCACAACATCAATGAGTGACGAATGAAACTCCTGCTGATCGGTGATCACGTGGGCAACGACATCACTGATGCGTTGAGCGCGCAAGTCAAAGAAGAAACGCCTAGCGTAGACCGAGTTGATCAACGTCGGCGTGTTTCGAAGGATCGTGCCCTGATGGTCAAAGGCAAGACCCTTGGCCAGCCCGTCTGTGAAGGCCCGCTCCGGTTGGTGGCACGAAGCGCAGGCGCGTTCTGCGTTGTCGGATAATATCGGATCGAAGAACAGCACCTTGCCTAGGTCCAAAAGATCATTACTGATGCTGTTGTAATGAATCCCACTTGATGCGGTCGGCATCAGCGTCGAGGACGAGAACATGCTTTCAGCGGTAGGGTTCACCACCGGCTGAGAAGGGCTGACCTCCGTCGATAGCTCGATGCCCAAACCGATCTGAAGGCGAGCGATCGAGCCGTAAAGCGGGTCGAGTATCGTTCGTATCAACTCAGCCTTGTCGAGTGCTCCATCTGACTGCCCAAAGTACGGCCCCGTGCCGTCGATCAGCGTCAGTGCCTGCTCGTAGAGAGCAGCCAGATCATTTTGCTGGCAAACGTCGCGGTAGCAGATCACCAACATCCGGATGGTGCGCATGATGGCGAGATTCTCTGAAAGAAACGGCTCGGTGGCTGGACGGTCGAAACTGGATATTCCCATCGTGGTCAGTCGCATGATTCCCGTGCGACAGGACTCCAGAACAAGTCGATCCGTCCAAGGAGTGTTGCTTATCAGTGCTGCGGCACTGTGCATGTTGACGGAGAATTGAAGTAGCTCCTTCGTCAGTTCATCACCGTTGGCAATAACGGAATCCTGATCAGCTCCGAACATCTCATCGATCACCTGAAGACCATGTGGTTCGAGCACATCAACGAACTGCGACTTTGCATCCAGCTTTGGCAGTGGTGCACCGTTGAGCTGCATGGTCACCATCGACGGATCAATGTGTTCGATAAGGGGCTCAATGGCCTTGTAGGCTTGGCGTATGCCCTCATAGTGCCGCAGAGCATCCTGGGTGTTGCCTGACTGAATACTTGCGACTGCCTTTCGGACATTATTCGTTACCAACGAATCCGAATGCCGCGCGATTGAGGAGATGACACTTCGCAATTGCTGTCTTCTGTCAGTCGATGCCTTGTGTCCGTCATGACCGACAAGTAGCAGGATCAGAAGTCCGAAGAGATATTGGTTACGCATGGCTCTTGTGCCTCAAATAGGAACAGGGACCGGCCGCATCAGGTGCAGCCGATCCCCGTTGATTACGATGAACTGTTTGGTCGACAGAGAATAGAAGCCCCCTGACGAAGGTCAGCGCTCGATGACGACCTGACGAGTCGAACCATCGACGAAGCGGACATAGTAGACGCCTGAAGCAAGGTCTGAGATATCCATTGTTGAAGATTCGCGCATGACGCGAACGCGAGCACCTGTGGCATCATAGAGAGCAGCATCTGTCGACTGTGTGAACTGGATCTGCGATGATGTCGGGTTCGGGAAGACACGAATGCCGGCTTGATCCTTCTGATCATCATCGTTGTCGATGCTGCTGACGAGTTGCTTCAAGCCTGTGATGGCAAACGTCAGGGAGTTCTTTGCGGCATTGTCACTGATGGTGGCATTGTCGGGGTGCTGAGAGTTGATCAGAACTGTGTTGCCATCGTCGAATGATGCAAAACCGGTGATCTCGGATCCGTATGGAGAGATCGCCAAGCGATAGAGGTTGTCGATGGTCGGTTCCTTCGACATATCGAGCAGCCATGCTTCGCAATTCGTACCGCGCATTCCGGTGTTTGGCATGCGACCGAAGCTCACACCATTGAGGTCCTCTTCAATGACCATGAAGGTCTTGCCATTGACATACAGGAAACCAATGCCGTCGGGATTGGAAAGGTGCTTTTCGGGATACTTGTTCATCGTGGCGTTGGCATCTGTCACGTACGGTCCGCCCTCAATGTAGGCGCGAACGGAGTTGTCCTTTGGATCAAACACCAACACGCGTCCGTAATAGTCCCAGTAGGCAGAGCTGTCGATCGTGACGCCCTGCGCCGTGGCGCGATCATACGTGTGCTTCGGAAGCGTCCACCCCTCGGCCAGGGCAGCCTTGTAGCGCGAACCCGGCCGGTCATTGCCTGTCTCAGTGATGTAGATCTTGCCATCGGTCTTGTTGATCTGACCCCATTCGAGACGCGTGAAGCCGGTGATGCCCTTGGTCTTTGCCCATGCGTGAGGGGCGACCATGATGTCCCAGTTTGTGGCGGGATCGTTTGGAACTTCCACCCATGTGCCGGTGAATGCGCCGGCATCCTGCTTATAGAAATACAGCTTGCCCTTGGTGAAGTCACCCGGCTGGTCGGCAACGAACTTCGTCAGAAGCGACTTGCCTACTTCACCGTCCTCAAACAGATATACGGTCTTGGAATCAGACATCGTGACTCCGGATTCGAATCCTTGGCGTCCCCAGTTGTATTGCTTTCGGATAGCTTTTGCGTTGACAGGGTCGATCTCAACCATCCAGTTGAGATTCTCGTAGCGCTTGATCTTCTTTCCATCGAGGCCCGGAAAACCGGACGGCAGCATCTTGCCGATCTCGAAGTCCGTCGTGTCGCGGAATCCTTTGCCGTCGGCGTTGATCATCTTGTTCGTTGTCTGATACCACTCTTCAGCTGTCCAGACGCGGTTGCTCCATGACATGCCGCCGCAGTTCATGCCCGTTTCGCCCACGGTGTTCTTGAAGTCGACATTGAAGAACTTACCTGAGCGACCATCAGATAGGGTCTGATTGAGCACTTCCAGAGTTCCGTCAGCCTTCTTGCCAAGCTTGAACATCGTCATGCCACCGCCGTCGCCAATCTTGTCATTGGATTCGATCATTTCGTGGTTAACGATGGCGTAGCCGAGAGAGTTGCCGGTTGGATCTGCAGCATAGCCGATGTAGTCGTGCCATTGCTTTGCAACAGCCTTACCATCCTTGGTTTCAACCGTGTCGACGGCTCCCACAAAGATGTTCTGATACTTGAGCGGAGACGGAGGGACAACCACACGGCCCTGCAGATAGGGAATGATCGTCACGGGTTCGATTCGCACCGGAAAGTCCTGCGCGCCGGCCGATACGCAGACTGCCAGTGCGATGACGCTGGCAACAAAACGAAACATGGTAACTCCAAGAAAAATGAATAGTGAATGATGTTCGGCAACACTGCGTGCAGTCAGTGCGCGAACCTATCGCTCAGCTTTCACCGGAGTTTGACGTTCCCGTTACCTAATCGTGGTTGAATTGTTACCGTGAGATATTCTTCAGCTGAACCGGCACGCGACCCTCGAGAGCCTGGCGAGCCCCCTCAAGATCCATTATCGTGATGACCACGCTCTTGCCGTTCTTGAGCACGACTTCGATGCCCTGCTTGCCGTTCCATACGTAGCCCGTCTTCTTGCCGAGGTTCCATCGGTAGCCCCAGCCGCCGAATTCACCAAATGGGTTCACTTTGCGGATCGTAACCGACTCGATTTCGCTCCAGCGGATGGTTCGTTCGGAAAAGAGCTGGAAAGGGGGCATTCGCAGTCGAATCCCGACGTCGTCGATCCAGATCTTGAGTGTGGTCTGCCACATGGCAACCAGAACCACAGAAAAGACGAGTGCGCTACCGGCGGCCGGAAGGATCTCAAAAGGTTCCTGACCATCAGAGCTGATGTGGAAAAGCCAGCTCATGCCGAGTATGACAGCGGCCTGAACGGTGATGCCCACAATAAAGACATACACGATCGCTTTCGGTGCCGGTTGCCGTTCATGGAAGTTCATACAGCTAATTTGCGAAATGCTGACAACGCGCGATGTCGTGCGGTTCTGGGTCCCGCTTAGTATGACCTGGCTTATGATGGCCATTGAGGGGCCGATCCTTACGTCGGTGATCGCCCGCATGACCGATGCCGAGGTAAATCTTGCTGCGTACGGTGTGGCCCTTGCCCTGGCGATGCTGATCGAATCACCGGTGATCCAGCTTCTGAGCACGTCGGTGGCGCTTGCGCGTGACGAGCGGTCGATGAATACGCTTCGGCGCTTCACCCGCAGGGTCAATATCGGCGTCACCCTCGGGATGATCGTGGTCACCCTTCCATGGGTCTACAACTTCGTTGCCAACAGCGTCCTGCAGCTGCCCACAGAGGTGAGCGCGCTGATGCGGGATGCACTCATTGTGCTCATTCCGTGGCCGGCTGCCATTGGGTATCGACGATTCTATCAGGGACTGATGATCCGCAACGGCAATACACGTCTGGTTGCCTACGGAACGGTCGTGCGGTTGCTCACCATGATGTCGGCAGCTCTGCTGCTGGTGTCGGCAACATCTCTCAACGGAGTGGTCGTGGGTGCGGCAAGTCTCACCGTCGGAGTGATCTGTGAGGCCATCGCCACACGGCTGATGTGCCGAGGGGTCCTGCAGTCTTATCGGGATATGCCCAGTGGGGATGTTGAGCTGACCAATGACGATATCCGCCAGTTCTGGATGCCCCTTGCCTTGACGTCGCTGATCGGGTTCGTTGTCACGCCCATGCTGACGTTCTTCATGGGGCGGGCACCGCTGACGCTGACCTCGCTGGCCGTTCTTCCGGTGGTGGATTCACTGGTCTTCGTCTTCCGGAGCTTCGGCTTCTCGTATCAGGAAGTTGGCGTTGCCCTCATTGGTGACAAGTTCCAGAACTACGAGGTGGTGCGGCGCGTGGGCGTACGCATTGTCATCGTCACAACGGTGGTCCTGGGCATCATTGCCACGACGCCCCTTCTGAACATGATCTACGAGCACATCTACGGCCTTGAGCCCCACCTTGCCGAGTTCGCCCGGGTGCCAACCTTTGTGCTGATGAGTCTGCCGTTCATCGCCGTTGCCTATTCACTCTACCGATCGGCACTTATCACGGCCCGACGAAACGTGAAGGTGACCATCTCGACGATGATGGAGGTAGGGGGCATTGCCGGAACTATGATCCTTCTGGTCGGAATGACCGACCTCAATGGCGCTATGGCCGCTGCGGTGTCCATGGCGGCCGGGCGGACATTTTCTACGTTCTACCTGCGGTTGAACGCCCGACGAATCGTGGCGGAATCCAAAGTGTAAAACGCCCCGGAGCTCGGAGGCTTTGGGTATCTTTGCCGCCTATGGAACCGTTGCTTGAAGTGCGCAACCTTGTTACGGAGTTTCGGTCGGATGTCTACGACGTCAAGGCCGTGAACGACGTGTCCTTCACCGTCTACAAGGGACGTACCCTTGGCATTGTGGGTGAGTCCGGATCCGGTAAGTCCGTCACCAGTCTCAGTGCCATGCGGCTGATCCCGACCCCGCCGGGACGTATCACCGGTGGCGAGATCATCTTCCACGAGACTGGTGGAGCCGCGACGGATCTTCTGAAGATCTCGGAAGAGCAGATGCGCACGTATCGTGGCAATCGCATTGCCATGATCTTTCAGGAGCCAATGACCTCGCTCAACCCCGTGTTTACGTGCGGTGATCAGATCATCGAGGCCATCAAGCTGCACCAGAACGTGTCCACCGAAGAAGCACGCGCTCGCACTTTGCACCTTCTCAACGAGGTCAAGCTCCCCCGTCCGGAGCAGATGATGACGTCTTATCCGCACCAGCTGTCGGGTGGACAGAAGCAGCGGGTGATGATCGCCATGGCGATGTCGTGCAATCCGGATCTGCTGATCGCCGACGAGCCGACGACGGCACTGGACGTCACGGTGCAGGCTACGATCCTTGATCTGATGCGCCAGCTGCAGCGTCAGCACAACATGGCCATGATGTTCATCACACACGATCTTGGCGTCATCGCCGAGATTGCCGATGACGTTATCGTTATGTACAAAGGCAGGATCGTTGAACAGGGCACGGTGCAGCAGATCTTCGAGAACCCTCAGCATCCTTATACCAAGGGGCTATTGGCTTGCCGCCCACGACTTGATCGGAAGCTGAAAGTTCTTCCGACGGTTCGTGACTTCATGGAAGAATCAGAAAGCGGAGAGATCAGCGCTCGCACGCGCGAAACGGTTGATGAACGGGTTGATGAGCTTTCGTTCTCCGCCGCCGAGATCGCCACGCGCAATGCAGAACTTGCCAAGCAAGCCCCCTTGCTTGATGTGCGCAATCTCGAGGTCCACTTCCCTATAAAATCAGGCTTCTTTGGGCGCACCAGCGGTGTGGTCAAGGCCGTTGATGACATCACCTTCAACGTCAAGCCCGGAGAAACACTCGGCCTTGTTGGCGAGTCCGGCTGCGGTAAGACCACCACCGGACGCGCCGTCCTGCGGCTGGTCGAGCCGACAAGCGGCTCGGTGATGTTTGACGGAAGGGACGTGCGTACGCTTGGTTCTGCAGACCTGAAGAAGATGCGCCGCGATTTCCAGATCATCTTCCAGGACCCGTATTCATCACTGAACCCGCGCCTGAGCGTCGGCAGCGCCATCATGGAAGTTCTCAATGTCCATGAGATCGGTAGCAACGAACAGGAGCGCAAGGAACATGTGATGTACCTGCTCGATAAGGTGAACCTGCTGCCACGCCATTTCTCGAACTACCCCCACGAGTTTTCCGGCGGTCAGCGCCAGCGTATCTGCATCGCGCGCGCGCTTGCACTGAAGCCGAAGCTTCTTATCTGCGACGAAAGCGTCAGCGCACTTGACGTATCGGTTCAGGCCCAAGTGCTGAACCTGTTGGTGGCACTTCGCGATGAGTTCAAGCTCACCTACATCTTCATCTCGCACGATCTGAGTGTAGTGAAGTTCATCAGCGATCGCATTGCCGTAATGAACGCCGGCAAGATTGTAGAGATGAATACGTCGAACGAGCTCTACGAATCGCCCAATGATCCATACACCAGGAAGCTCATCGACGCCATTCCGACGGGTACGCTCGAAGTGATCCGTGCCAGGATGTCGGCTCCAACCAATGCATGATCGAACTGCGCAACATCAAGAAGGCATTCGGTAGCAAGGTCGTTCTCAACGGCGTGAGCTGCACGATCCCGACCGGTAAGACCACGTGCATCATCGGCCGGTCCGGCTGCGGCAAGAGTGTGCTGCTGAAGCACATCGTGGGCATGCTCAAGGCCGACACGGGTTCGGTGCTTATTGATGGGCGCAATGTTGACACTTTGTCGAAGTCCGAACTCTTTGATATGCGCCGCGGCATCGGATACGTTTTTCAGGGGGCTGCCCTGTTCGATTCGCTCACGGTGTTTGAGAACGTGATCATCAGCTTGGTCGAGCATGGCGTTACCGACACCGACCATATCAATGCCGAGGCCCGACGTGTACTAAGTGCCGTGGGTCTTCTGCCGCCGGTCGGCGGCAACGGTAGCGCTGACTACGAGCGTGAGTTTGCCATCCTGGCAGCCAAGAAGCCCAGCGATCTTTCGGGAGGCATGCGCAAGCGTGTCGGTGTGGCACGTGCGCTGGTGGGCCAGCCCGAGTACATCTTTTACGATGAGCCAACAACAGGACTTGATCCCGTCACGTCCCAGCAGATCGATGATCTGCTGCATGAACTTGCCGGAAAGTACCACGTAACGTCCGTTGTCATCACGCACGATATGTTCAGCGTCTATAATGTCGCAGACCACGTGATCATGCTGCATGATGGCGTCGTGCGATTCACAGGATCCGTGGCTGAATTGCAGGCCTCTTCAGATCCCGTCGTGGTGGAATTTCTTGCACGCTTTGTCCCCGCTCCTTCCTCGGTGTAACTATCCCGCCCTTGGGCGTGTTCTCTGCTCCATGCTTTCACCACGGCATTCATATCGACCTTCTTTGTCCGCGCGCAGGCTCGTCCGTTCACTGCTCGTGCTTGCCGCTCTGCTGGCCCCCTGCCTGGTGCAGGCTCAGATCAGTATCACCGGCGTTGCGATTCCCGGTGTCGGGGCGTTCATAGACGCGTCCACATTTCCGCGGGTGACGGTTCGATTCCGCGCCACGCGCAACGGGCAGCCTGTGACCCTGACCGGCATGGACGTCTATGTGCAGGAGAGTAACCGCTTCATGCGTATCACTGAGCTGACGCCGGACGGCAGCGGTATCTGGCGTGCAGTGTTCACGGCCTCGACCTTCAGTCCTCGTATCAACGTGTTCCCGACGCTCGCCGAAGGGGGTGCTACGCTCTATGCCGTCAACAACGGCGATGTCGGCATTCTTCCGCTTACCTGGTCGGTGAACCCCAATCGAGGCGGTAATGTCTTTCTATGTGACAGTTCGTTTCGCAGGCTCCCTTTGTTTCTCGACCTCGGTGATGTGGCCGTAGGCAGCGAGTCACTCTCGAAGCTCAACATCAGAACGTTTGCTGCCACACGAGATGCAAATGGCAATGAGCGCCGGCTCTTTATCGATTCGATCCTCACGACCAATGGCGACTTCACGATCGTCTGGAAGCGTACCTACGGGTCGAAGCCGCCGCCGGTGGAGGTGGACGTTGGCACGGACTATCGGATCGACCTGGTCTTCCGTCCAAGTAAGCCCGGCCCGATCAGCGACGTGCTGACAGTGGTGTATGAAGGTGGACAGCGCCATTCGGTGATGCTGTTTGCCAATACACCCACGTATCAACCATCGACACTTCTGCAACTCATCAGTCCCAACGGCGGTGAGCGCATCGCCCCCTGCCAGCGCCTGCCGATCACATGGAAAGGGGCTATCCAGGGCTTCTCGACCTTCGTAGAATACTCGGTCAACAATGGTCGTTCGTGGAAGTTCATCGATTCGACGATGGACTCATCGGTTGTCTGGGACGTCCCGCTGGAGTACACAGACAGTCTGCGAATTCGCGTGTACCAGAAGCAGGGAGCATCGGATTCTCGTTGGCTGGCCGGTGAACGCTCGCAGGCAACCAACCTTGCGTTTTCGAGTGATGGACGATACATCAGTTCGGCCTATCAAAATGGTACCGTGCTTGAGTGGGACATCAGAACATCTCAGATCGTGAACAGGTATGTGGTGGATGGCACGACCATTCCGGGAATCAAGATCACGACACTGAGCTATGCGGGATCAACGCGAGACCTGCTTGCAGTAGTCAATAGGCCGGCACCAGCGCGTGACCAGATCGTGCGGCTGACGTCGGGCACCGAGAGGCCAACGTCAACCGTCGACGCAGACATTCCCGAAGTGACGGAAGTCTGCGCAAACGCCGCCGGCACAACGGTCTATGTTGCAGGCCCCCTTACGGCCAATGTGCGCGTCCACGATGGAGCGTCACTGGCGGTTCGCTCCGGCATCACACTTGATGCGCCGATATCGGCGGTTCGGTTCGCCGATAGTTTGATCAATGTCTCACTCATCAACGGTGATGTGGTCCGCCTGTCACCCGAGACCGGGGCTCTGGAGGCTCGTTATACCACATCGCTGCTGCGCATCGGTGCTCCTCTCATGCAGACGCTCACCGTCTCACGCTCGAATGGTCTCATTGCCCTGGCAGGCGTGGCCGATGCTGGTGCCGGCAATTCGCCGCAGGAACAACGGACGTTCCTGTACGATACCCGCACAACGTCATTGATCCGAGTGATCTATCGCGAAGGTCTGAACCTCGTGGGTGTGACCATCAATCCGAGCGAGACCTTTGTCACCCTCGGCGCCCAAGGTCAGCCGCAGATCCAGCAGTACGACGTGCAGCAACGTCGCATGCTGGGAGGGATTCCCGGTATGCCCGGACATAATCTGCTGATGAACGACATTGAGTACGGACCTGATGGGTCGACCCTCGCATCGTGCTCGAATGACCTGCAGCAGAATCTTCTGCTTCGCCGAATCATCAACCCTGAGACCGATCTCAGTGACGGCGTGCTGGCCATCATGCCCCCTGACATGTCGACGCCGACGATATCGTTCGGCGATCGTTTGATCGGATCGCGGATCGACACCGTCATCACCGGTGAGATCTGCAACCGAGGTGCCGTATCGGCGGTTTTCAATACCGGCGGACTGCAGGATTCGTTGTGGGTGACCATGCCGGAGGCCTTTCGTCCAGACACCGTTGCTCCCGGAGAATGCGTACAACTTCGGTTCCGCGCAGTGCCCCGCGACACCGGTCTTCTGACTGACACATTTGAGCTTAGGGCATGTGACCGCACGATCCGCGTTCCGCTGCGTGTCCGTTCGGTAGACCGTGACCTTACCACGTTTGGTGATCTCACCTCATTTGGTGATATCTGTGTTGGCGACACCTCCCGTCGCACCTTTGCTGTAATACGCAACAATGACCCCGTGCCGGTGGTGATCGACGGGATGTTCATGCGAAAGGGCACGGCGTCACAGTTCCGCATACGAGGCTACACGCCTGGCGAGCAGCTTGCGCCGGGTGCAAGTATTCAGATCGAAGTGCTTTTCCTGCCGCGACTGCGAGGGAGCGACACCGATGAGGTTGTGATCGCCTATGCCGGTCAGAACATCATATATCGTTCGATCCGCGTGACGGGGCGAGGCGCCGGTGACGAGATATCCGTCTCTCATCCAACCTTGGCCTTCATTCCCGAACGTACGCAGCGGAACATGGTGCTTAGGAATCGTTCTGCATCGCCCGCAACGCTTTCTGAGGTGACACTCACTGCCGGCGCTCCCTTTACGACCGATCTGGTTGTCCCAACTGTCATTGCGCCCGGTGACTCGCTGGTGTTCACGGTGACACATGATGGCAGCCCGATCAGCGGCAACGATTTCCTGACGTTCCGGTTCACACCGTGCGCCGTCAACGCCCAGGTTCGTCTGATGGCTTATTCGGGTACGGCCATCGTGCGCCCGCAGAGCGTCACGGTCGACCCACGCAAGATCGTCCGTATTCCGGTGATCACCTCGGTAACCGAAAACGTCCGCTATGATGGAGTTCGCCCCCTCGAAGTCATTGTCGACATCGACGAGCACCACTTCCTTGCTCAGAGCATCGAGGTGTTAGGGGGCTCAGGGGAGATCCTCTCCCAAGACGTCAGCGGTGGACGCCGCAAGATCCGCTTCCGGGTGGAACGCTCGTTCAACCGTCAGGACACGGCCATCTGGCTAATCGGCCCGGCCGGTATCGGCCAGCAGGATTCTTCGGTTATGCTTTTCGACTCGACGTCGGCCGGATTCAGCCGTGTTGTCACGACCACCTACGGGTCGGCACTGCTGCGCATTGCCAATCCTGATCCTACGAGGCACTTGCGATTCCCCACAGGACCGATCATCGGCGGCATCTTCCCGAATCCAACGTCGGATCAAGTAACCATCGGGGTTGTCTCCGACCGAGAGGTGGAAAGAGTTCGACTGCGGATCATTGATGCTCAGGGAGCTGTTGTGTCTGATGCCGCATTCGACGTCCCTGTCGGCACCGTTGAACATCGCATGGACTTGTTGAACCTACGTCCGGGTACATACCGGGTGGTTCTTGATGCCAACGGATATGTCTCTTCGGCTGCATTGGTGGTGATCCGATGAAGGTTGGCCTGATTGCACTGGCCGTCATCATCGGCGGCTTGCAGAGTACAAACGGACAGACGGACACGGGGCTGACGAGGCTCGCTGTTCAGGCCGATGTATCCGTTGGATACAACATCCACAGGGCCGATTTCAGTCGCATCGATGCGCGATTTCCCTCATGTTGCGCCACATTTACAGGCGGTAGTGGCATCGGCCCGTCACTTGGGGCTTCGATCACCTACGATCTTGGTTCAACCCTTGGTGATGAGCCGATCCGCATCGGCGCACGCTTGTCATGGACAGACCTTTCGGCTACGCTGGAAGAGGATGAGTTCATCTCTTATGTGATCCGAGGGTCTACGGTCTCTGAGGGAATTGCGCGCCACACCGTAACCGCAGCGTATGGCGTCATCGGTATTGAGCCCTTTGTGAGTGCTCGCCCCCTTGCCTCGTTGCCGCTTCGGCTTCGGCTCGGTGGCATGATCGGCCTTCCACTTGGCCCGACCTTCACCCAGCAGGAGGAACTCGTCGAGCCGGCCGACGCAGGCGTGACCTTTTCCGATGGCTCGCGCGTGCGCAATGCGTTCAACGGCGATCTTCCCAATGCATCAACGCAAGTGTTTGCAACCATCGCGGCGTCGTGGCCGCTGGTGTTTCAATCAGGACTCGAGTTCTCTCCCGAGATCGGCTACCAGTTCGGGCTGACGAATCTGACGTCGTCGCTTCAGTGGTCGGCATCATCGCTGCGTCTGGGCGCATCGGTTCGCTACGCTATTCCGAAGCCCGACCCGGAAGCGCCACCACCACCGCCACCACCGCCACCGCCAGTGGTGGAACCCCGTGTGCCTACGTTGTCATCACGGATCGTCTTTGCCACCGAGGCTGATACGATTGTTGTGCCCGTCATTAAGCGGAGCGTTGTGCAGACCAGGTATGACGTTCCATCAGTGCTCTTCTTCGAGACGAATTCCACCACGCCCCTTGCCGGCGAAACGGACCGTGAGCGTCTGCAACAGCGTACGATCGAAGCTGTGCGCTCTACCATGATGGCCAATCCAGCACTAAGGGTGACCATTATTGGGTCGGCCGCCGCAGACGAGCCACCGGTCCTTGCCAAAGAGAGATTCCTCTGGACCATTCGTCAGCTTGGCATTGATCCTGCCAGGATAGCCGTTCGCACCGAAACGCCGGCAATGCCTGATGATTCGATCCTGCTCGACGAACACCGAAGCGTATCATTCCTGCTGAACGACCGTCCAGCGATTCTGACGGCCATTGAATCAACAAGTAGCGAAGCACTCCTTCCGGGCAGGATAGACTTTGCGCACGTGATGACGTGTGATACTACGTGCCGGCAGACCGTGCAGGGTGATATCAACGGAACACCGCTGGGTCTCAACGGCACGGGGCCGACGTACTGGCTGAGGCTGGATACCATGACGATCGGACGTGGAAGTGGTCGACTGACGATCAGTTCATCCGTCAGCGTCGGCACCTACGTTGATGAGGATCGTCAGGAGCGCATCGTTACGGCGGGATACGCTGACAGCACGCTTACGATCCGTCAGGTCGACCCCTATGCAACCGGCGCTTCTGCTGCTCGGGCCTTGTGCTACTTCGATTTCAACAGTTCCGCACTTCGGAACGTGAACGAACGGGAGCTTGATGCTGTGCGTACAGCGCTGAAGGCAGGATCCGAGGTTACCCTCATTGCCTCCACCGACAACATCGGCACAGTAGAGTCGAACAAGGGGCTTGCACGCAAGCGCGCTGATGCCGTGGCAGAGCTCCTCGGTGCAGATGCGTCCCGCATCACCGTCGAGACCATGGTGACGAATGATACGATGAATCGCACCCCGATGGGGCGCGTCGGTAATCGCTGCGTGCGCGCGATCATCAAGGAGCGACGCTGATGCCGAATCGTGCGGACTTCATTCTGCGTGATGATGTGATCTTTCTCAATCACGGCTCCTTCGGTGCGTGCCCGCGTTTGATACTCGAAGAGCAGCGTCGATGGATCGAGCGACTCGAATCGCAGCCGGTGCTCTATTTCCGCGAGCTGATGCATCACATGCGCACGGCACGTCAGGCCCTTTCTGAGTATCTCGGGGCCGATGCTGCCAATCTGGCCTACGTCTCGAATTCAACCTATGGAGTGAACGTTGCGGCGCATGCATTTGGCGAAATGCTACAACCGGGCGACGAGATACTGACGACGGATCATGAATATGGAGCCTGCGATCGCGCGTGGAAGCAGTATGCGATCGACAAAGGGGCGGTATGGCGCCGCATTGCAATACCGATGCCTGCCCCCTCAATGAACGAGCTCTGTGAGCTTATCTGGTCAGGCGTCAATGACCGGACGCGACTGCTCTTCATCAGTCACATCACGAGTCCGACAGGACTTCGCATGCCCGTCGAAGAGCTATGCGCACGCGCGCGCAAGGCCGGCATCATTACGGTGATCGATGGCTCGCATGTACCGGGTCATATCCACCTGAATCTCTCGGAGCTTGGTGCCGACTTCTACACCGGGAACTGCCACAAGTGGATGTGCACGCCCAAGGGAAGTGCATTCATGTGGACGTCGAATAAGTACCGCTCGACCCTGCCGGCGCTGGTTGTCAGTTGGGGCTCGGATATTCCGACGGTTGGAGATGGGATGTTTGTTGACGAGAACGAGTTTCTTGGTACGCGCGACCACAGCCCGTTTCTGACTGTTCCGTTTGCGCTTGAATGGATGCGCCGGTCTGATTGGGAGGAAGTACAGCGCAGATCTCGAGCACTGACAAGTGCAACCGAGGCACAACTCGCTGCCATTGATGGGGTGGTCTCAATACGAGCGGAAGGAGCAGACCCCATGCTTCAGCTTGGGACCGTGCTCCTTCCGGAAAACGTCAACGTCGTCGAAATGAAGAACTGGCTCTACGATCAGCGTTCCATCGAGGTCGTGGTTCATGAGTGGCTGGGCAGGCCGATGCTGCGATTCAGCGTTCATGCGCACACGTCTGAGGCCGATCTTGAAGCTCTCGTTGCTTCAGTGCGCCTTTATCTCGGAACGATCACTTCGTGATGTTCTTCTCGCTGCGGATGTGATTGATGAACGCATCCATGAAGCTGAGTGAGTCCGGCAGATTAAGGCTCATGACGCCCCCTCCCTGAACTTCAATATCAACGTAGATCTCGGCAGTATTGAAGCTGCAGTTGACGCGGGCATTGAGAATGTCTGCATACGGAACGCTGTGCTCGCCAAAGTGCAGAATTGTCATGGAAAGGTCCTTTCGTAAAATGATTATGACGTTCCGAAGAGGCGATCACCGGCATCGCCCAGCCCCGGAACAATGTATCCAAGAGAGTTGAGTTCGCGGTCCAATGCCGCACAGAACAGCGTCACATCCGGATGCTCGGACTCGATCGCGGAGATGCCCTCGGGCGAGGCGATCAGACATGCCGCCAAGAGGCGCTGGTGTGGAAGGGGGCGAAGCATGGAAAGTGTTGCACTCATGCTGCCGCCGGTGGCCAGCATCGGATCGAGCACGATGAACGTGGTAGCCGGATCCGATGGAGGTAGGTTCCGATAGTACTCGTGTGGCTCGAGCGTTTCCTCGTTGCGCTTTAGACCGATGAAGCCGACTGAGGCCTGTGGACACAGCGCAATGAACGGGTCGAGGATTCCCATGCCGGCTCGTAGGATCGGAACAAGGACGACGTGTCCGTCGATCACTGAGCAAGCGGTGGTCTCCAACGGAGTCGTCACGTCAATGGTCTTGGCCGGCAGAGCGTTCAGCGTAGCCGATGCCAAGTGAAGTCCGATCCTGTGGACAGCTGTGCGGAACACATCGATCGGAGCGTCCTTTGCTCGGATCGTTGCCAGATCGGTCGACAGGGCTGTGCCTGTGAGAATCACGGCCATGATCAGAAGTTCGGATAGAACAGGATCGTCAGCCGCGGGATCGAGTAGATCGTCGTGATATCGGCCAGGTCCTGAGAATACCGGTTCTTGGTCTCATCGTAGTATACGGCCGTTCCGGAATTGGGCGCAAGTGGGTCGGGCCGGGTCATCGACGCGTTATACCACGCTTTGGCCTTGTCCTCTTCATCGACAAACTCCGTGCGCACGACCTGCTTGAGATCCTGCCCGAGCATGAAATTGAATCGAACGTTGAACATCGGGTAGAACGTCCCGAATGAGGTCGGAATGGCCACTCCCGCGCCGATACCGCCAACAATCCCCAGTTTGGAGGTGGTCTGAACACCATCGTCAGTATAGGCATACGCCATTCCGATCTGCGGGATGAAGTTGACCTTATTATAGGGATTGAGCGCATAGAGCATCGTGGCTTCAGCAATATGCGTCGTGATGATTGGCAGATTGTATAGCTTTTGTTTGCTGTCGTTTCGGGTGTTGACGTAGGTGGCCTCAAGCATTAGCCGATCCGAGGCCTGCAGTGCCACTGTGCCTCCAAAGCTCAGGATTGAAGGATATGAGAATGATGCAGTGGAGTCAAGATCACTTCTCCACGTCGGCCCACTGGCGAGGTCACGATTGTAAAGTTGCCGATAGATCCGGCGCTCGGTGATCGTGTTGGATCCCACACTGATGCCGAATCCGAATGAACGGGGCTTTACCAGGCGAGCCCAGGAGGCCGAATCGACTTGGTAGTTCTCGTAGGCCACATCATAGTCCGAATCAACGTCGTATCTGTCCGGATCTGGAGCCGCTGGCTGCGCGGTCGCTCCCAATGTGATGACCAACAGTGCCACAACAAGTCCAAAGAAACGTCGTGCCGTGGCGGTTGTGCTTTCGAGTACGTCCGATAGTGTCATTCCGGTGATCTCCGAGAATTTTTCCGCGACCAGTTGAACATAGGCCGGTTCGTTGCGCTTGCCTCGATGAGGAACTGGTGTCATGTATGGTGAATCGGTTTCGAGCATAAAACGGTCACGGGGGACACGATGAAGTACCTCGTGTAGTGTGAAGCGCGCAAAGGTGATGTTGCCGGTGAACGAGACGTGCATACCCAGTCCGATGGCTCGATCAAGGACGTCAACACCGCTTGAGAAACAATGCAGAACGCCGCGGAGCGTTCCGTCCTGTTCCTCCTCAAGAATCCGGAGGACGTCCTCGTCGGCTTCCCGATTGTGGATGATCACCGGAAGTGACCGCGACTTTGCGATCTTCAACTGCTCGCGAAAGTACGACTTCTGTATCTCAGGAGTGCAGAAGTCATAGTAGTAGTCGAGCCCTATCTCACCGATGGCCACCACCTTGTCTTCATGACTTTGTTGCATCACCAGATCAAGGTCATGATGGTCGACCTCACCGGCGTGATGAGGATGAATGCCCACGCCGCGAAACAAACGCCGATGTGAGTCGACAACACTCTTGAGATGCGGGCGCGTCGACGGCTTGATGTCGGGCACGATGATCGCCTCCATTCCGGCTGCGAAGGCACGCTCAAGCATCTGATCCCGGTCGCCCTCGAACACCTCGGTGTCGATGTGGGCATGGGTATCGATCATCGATCAGGCACTCAGCTCGGTGAGCGCCGCACTGACCTGATCGACGTGTCCGTTGACCTTTACCTTCTCGAAGGTTGCGACGATCTTCCCGGCAGGGTTGATGATGTACGTGGTTCGTTCCACACCCATATATGTGCGGCCGTACATGGACTTCTGTTTCCATGTGTCGTAGGCCTCGCAGATGGCGTGGTCCTCGTCGGACACAAGCGTGAAGTTCAGATCATACTTGGCTTTGAACCGGTCGTGAGACGCTGGACTGTCGGGGCTCACACCAACGACCGTTACGCCGCGCTTGGTAAGGTCCGACATCGCATCACGAAAGTCGCAGGCCTCGGCTGTGCAGCCCGACGTGTCGTCCTTCGGATAAAAGTACAGGACCACCCACGCCCCCTTGCAGGAGGACAGTGTGAACGCCCCGCCTGAGTCGGTCTTTGCCTTGATCGCCGGTGCCTTTGTGCCGTTCTGAAGTGCCATGATGATCATCTCCGGGGTGCCGTCGACCGACGCGCACCGAAAAGTTCTATGAGCGTTTCCTCAATTGGGAGGAGTCTGTCGGAAGTTGACGTCGCCGCCGCAGGGGCATCGTCTGCCACCCTAATGGTCACTGGCCCTGTGGGCCGCACCTGCTCGCTGCAAAGCTGAGTTGGGGCAGACGATGCCTGCGTGCGAGAATTCAGCACGATGTTCACACCCACAGCCACCCCGTAGGTGGTGGCCAGGTGTTCCTTGAGCGTCGGCAGTGAGTCCTGCAGGCGCTGATGCATTACTGTTGAGGTCGTATGAAGAACGATACCGACATCCGTGACGTCGGCTCTGACGAGATTCTGACGAACGGACTGTTGGACGATCGCAAGGCTTTCAGGAAGGGTCTCTACCCACTGGGCCCATCTCCGGGCAAGATTCGATGACGAGAGCGAACTCACCGGGGAGGATGACGCTCGCATCACGATCGGTGTTCCGAGCCGTACGGGAACATGCTGAGCCGTTGCTACTCCGCCGACAATCGATTGACTCGCAGCCGAAGGGATCGACGACGGAAGGGCTGGGGCGGAACGCTGTGCAGTGGCCGGATTCTGAAGCGCCGCCAGCACCGTACCGAGGTCGACCGTGGAGTCCATAGCCGCCAGCTGAACGAGTGTGAACTCGAACCGCACGCGTGGCTGGGGTGGGTGCTGCCGAAGCGCCGCCTCACCCTGAGAGATAAGGGTCATGATCCGCAGAGCATCGGCCTTGGTGAAGCGCTTTGCCGCGTCACTGTATCGCTCAAGGTCGGCCTTGGAGGCCTCGATCAGCCCCGTACCGCCGGTGGTGATGACAGACAGGATATTGCGAAAGTGCTCTAGCAATCCGATCAAGCACTCCTGCAGGTCGTATCCGCGCTGAACCACGATGCGCGCCTGTTCGAACATCTTCGGGATGTCACGTCCGACGATGGCGTCGCTTAGCGTGAAATAGAAGTCCGCATCGATGAACTGCAACGCACGCCCAAGGTCGGCTATGGTGATGGACGTGCCGCAGAACGACACGACCATGTCGAAGATCGACTGTGAGTCGCGCATCGAGCCATCGGCCTTCTTGGCGATGGCAATGAGCGACTCCTCATCAATGCTGATTCCCTCGGCCGACGCAATGTGGGCAAGGTGCTGTGCGATCGTGTCGATCTCCATGCGTCGGAAATCAAATCTCTGACACCGACTCAGGATCGTGGCCGGAACCTTGTTGATCTCGGTTGTTGCGAACACGAAGATCAGGTGGGCAGGGGGCTCCTCCAGCGTCTTCAGCAGGGCGTTGAAGGCCGCCGTTGAAAGCATGTGGACTTCGTCGATGATGTACATCTTGTAGGCGCCCGATACGGGAGCGTACTTGACGTTGTCGCGGAGCTTTCGAACGTCGTCAATGCTGTTGTTGGACGCACCGTCGATCTCGACGATGTCCATGTTCCGACCTTCGAGCATGTTGGTGCAGTTCTCGCACGCATTGCAAGGCTCCTGGTCGGTGGGATTCGTGCAATTCAGAGCTCTGGCCAGAATCCGGGCACACGTCGTTTTGCCAACGCCTCGGGGTCCGGTAAAGAGGTATGCATGATGAACCCTCTTCATGGAAATGGCGTTTTTCAGCGTTGTTGTAATATGCTCCTGCCCTACGACGTCATGAAAGCGCAGGGGACGCCATTTACGGGCCGTGACGATGTAGTGTTGCTGGTCTGACATGTGGTGTTGATACGAAAAACTCAATCTGCTAAAACCAATTGCCATGCCCAAACCTCGAGCCCGAAACATTGTCCACCTGGCTGTTACTGCCATGCTGCTGTTGGCATGGCAAGGCCTTTCGTGTCAGGAACTTCAGCGCGAAACGGTGAGCTTTGGCGGTCAGCCCCTTGAGATCGTCTCCGGAAGAATTCACGTGCGCATGACGTCCAAGCGCAGCGTCTCGGACGTCAACCGCATCTTACCCAAGGGTTATTGGGTCGACCATCAGTTTCTTCCTCCTGAGCGGACAGAGCACTTCTCGTCGAGAAGCGTTGCGCGTCCGCCCTCCGAGCCTGCCCGACCCAGCGCTCTGATGGCGCACCGGCCGGAGCTGCGTGACGCCGAAGACCGTCTTACGCGCACCTTTACCATCGCCTTCGATGGCCGGCGTTCGGTGTCGGCCGCCATTGCCCAGCTTTTGAAGGTGCTTCCGGGTGAGGTCGAGATCGCCGAGCCGTGGACTATCGACCAGCCTCACGCAGCGCCCAATGACTCACTTCGGTCGCAGCAGGACTACCTTCGAACCATCGGCTACGAGCAGGCATGGGAGGTATTCAAGGGGGCGGACACGATCGTCATTGGCATCAGCGACGACTGGATCGATCAGCGGCATGAGGACCTGAGCGGTAACATCGCGGCGAATACGTCCGAGATTCCGGGAAACGGAATTGACGATGATGCAAATGGGTATGTCGATGACCACCGAGGATACTGTTTCAGCTGTGACGCGTCAACCAAGGGTAACACCTCGAGAACTCCCGCAGGCTTCGGCCACGGCACACGTGTTGCTGGATTGGCTGCGGCATCGACCAATAACGGTAAGGGAATATCATCGGCCGGCATGTCGTCGCGCTTCTTTCCTATGGCTGTGGCCAGCCAAGACGGTGGGATCATGTACGGCTATCAATCGCTGATCTATGCCGCGGAACGCGGTCTGGATGTTGTCAACACCTCCTGGGGCAGCGTCAAGCCCGCCTCGGCGATCGATCAATCGGTGATCGACTACTGTGTTGCGAAGAACGTTCTGGTGGTAGCCTCCGGGGGCAACCATGGAAGGGGCTCCGGAGGGACCGAATTCAACCGCAGAAATTACCCCGCTGCTTACGCAGGTGTGTTGGGCGTGGGAGAGACTACACCTGATGACTTCGTTGTGGGTTCAAGTGGTCTTGGAGGTAACACTGACCTCGTGGCACCGGGCAATCTGGCACTGACGACGATCGTGGAGAGTGTCGGCTTAAATGAAGTGGTTTCGGACTATACATCGAGTGGTACTACAGGCACATCCTTCGCTTCGCCGATCGTGGCGGGGGCGGCGGCGGTGGTCCGTGCACGATGGCCGCAGCTGACGGCCCAACAGGTCGCAGCACACCTTCGTGCTACGGCTGATGACATCTCATCGCTGAATCCGACGTTTGCCGAGTCAATTGCCCCCCGACTCAACCTGTTCAGGGCGGTGACGCAGGAGCCCCTTTCTCGTCCCAGCATGCGTATCTCCTCGGTGCGCCAAAGTGTGGCCGGGCGGGGCGCGTCGACGCGATTCGGCGTGGGCGACACGCTCCTGCTTGTCTTCGAGGTCACCAACGACCTTGCTCCCGGAACCGCCGAGGTCGAGCCACGCATTGTTTCCGCCAATGGCTGGTCACTTCGGAGTCTGCAAGAACGTGACGTCCTGGGGCAGATCGGCACAGGAGCGTCGGTAAGCTCGAGACCTTTTCCATTTATCGTAGAAACGATCGGATCGGAAGCATGTCTGGTGCGCGTAGAGATCCTTGGCGAATCCTCTCAGGATTTTGGGTTTCACTACATCGAACTGCCGGCCGCGATCACACGCTTTGAGAATGAAGCTCTCGTGTATTCGATGGCTGATGACGGCATGGTGGGTTACACGTCGATCGACGCATCCAGGCAGGGTGCCGGCTTTGCTCGCAAGCCTTCGAACCAACTGATGTCACCCGGAGGGCTGTTCGTGGTCGATGATGGTCCACGCAGCGTCACGGGCTACAAGAATGACCCACCGCTGGCATCGGATTTCGCCGTAGTCAAGCCATTTGGCATGATGCCCCAGCCCAACATGTGTCGCATGATCGATTCGGCGGCTCTGCAGCCGCTGGATATCGAGGTCACACAGACCTGCGTCTTTCCGTGGGCAGACAAGCCGGCCACCGTATGGAACGTTGGCATCATGCCGCGGTCAGCATCTCTTTCGAGTGTTGCCGCCGGCTATCTGCTCGACTGGGACATTAGCTCGGGTGGCCGTAATGATCAGTCGGCTCTCGACGAGTTGGCTATCCCATCGGGCATGCGCGGTCTCAACGTGGCGGCGCAACGGGTGACGTTACCCGATGGGGTGACCTTTGGACCGGCCAGCTATGTCTGCGTGGCCGTCATGAGCAATGATCCCGATGACCGAGCACAGTCGGCCAGTCTGCCCCTTGCCTCAATCATAGACGATAGTGACGGGTTCACGCATCGTGACCGTGTGAATCTGCTATCCGGCGGCATTTCCAGCGCTGCTATCGACCGCGCCGACGTCTTCGTGCTGGCCGGAATGCGCCGCACGAAGCCCCTTGACGTTGGTCAGAAGTGGACGTTCTCGGTCATCATTACCGTCGGTGATGGCGCGGCCAGCGCCCAAGCGCTGATGCGTGAGGCCTTGACGACCGTTTCCGTTGCGGGCGAACGTGAAACAGCAACAGCAATCCTACAGGTTGATCCCAATCCTGTTACGGACATTGCCACAGTTCGTGGTTCGGCGGGCCCGTGCCGGTGCAGCGTGATCGACATGCTTGGGCAAGTTCGTATGTCGTGGCAGCACGACGGTGTTGGCGACATTGCATTCGATGCTTCGCTCTTGGAGAAGGGGGCCTACACGCTCCGCATCAATGATGAGATCACCGGACCTGTTCAATTCTTGAGATTCCTTCGATGACCGTTCGGATGCTCTTGACCACTCTATGGGTGCTGACATCTGCCATTGCGTGGGCGCAGTATGAGATCCTCCCGGCCGAGCTCCCGCATCGGCCCGATCCCGTTCTGCGCGGCATGCTCAAGATCCGCCTGTCGGCCGAATACGCCGCGCGGGCTCCCGAGATCCTAGCCGAACTCGGTCTGCGCGTGGTTCGCCCCGTTCTTCCGTATGGACAGTCGCTGGCGTATCGTGAGCGCTCCGTGTTGGGGTCCACCCGGCAACGTCCGATGGACATGAACGAGGCCCAAGTCGTCGAGGAACGTCTTCTTCGGTCATTCGTTGTGAGCTATGACCGACCCGACATCCCGCCGGAACAGATCATTGCGCGTCTACGCGTCGGCTGCGGCCCCATCGAGTGCGCCGCTCCTTGGTGCGTGATGGAGCTCTGCGGCGAACCGAATGATCCCGAGCGGGTGCGTCAGGACCTTCTGAAGACCATTCAGGCCTATGCCGCGTGGGATGTCGAGCCCGGAAGTGATTCGGTGATCATTGGCATCAGTGACAGCGGTGTGCGAATGGACCACGAGGACCTTGTCGACGCGCTCCATGCGCGTGTCGGTGAGATCCCCGGAAACGGCGTTGACGATGACGACAACGGGTACATCGATGATCATCGAGGCTACAATTTTTCGTGGAAGGAAGATTCCACACAGCCCGGTGACGTGTTCAATCCAGCCAACGGTCACGGCACAAGCGTGGCCGGAACGTGCGCGGCCACGGCCAACAACGGCAAGGGAATTGCCGGCGTCGGCGGCAAGTGTCGGATGTTCCCCTTGCGCACCATGCCCAAGGGAACAACGGGCATCGTCTTCGGCTACGAGTCCATCATGTATGCTGCCGTCAACGGCTTCGACGTGGTCAACTGCTCATGGGGTGGACAGTCTCCGAGCTGCATAGATCAGGATGTGGTCTCCTATGCCATTGCCCGCGGTACGGCCGTGGTTGCCGCCGCCGGCAATCACTATGCAGCCAGCCCCTTCTATCCGGCCAGCTACCGTGGCGTGTTGGGAGTCGGCGTGGTCGATGCCTCCGACAATGTCATTGCTATGACCGGTAGGGGGCCAACGGTCGACGTCATGGCGCCGGGCCATTCGAGCTGGAGTACGTCGAACGACGGATCGTACTCAACCTTCTGCTGCACGTCCGGTTCGGCCCCGATCGCCTCGGCCCTCGTTGCGCTGGTAAGGTCTCGCTATCGGTCCATCGGCCCCCTTCAGGCCTGTGCAATGGTGCGCGATGCCGTCGATGAAGCCCCCTGGAGAGACGTTCCTGCCGAGATCGACGCATTGCAACTGCCACGCGGACGCGTCAACGCCCTCAAAGCAGTCACGGCTCATCCCGATACGCTGGTCTCGGTCGAGATCGACACCATCGAACTTGCCGCACGGAGCGGTTCGCAGCGCTGGACCGTTGGTGACACGCTGCGCGCGCGCGTCGGTCTCGTTAACCGGCTCGGACCGTGGACGCTCAAGATCATAGGCACCGACGGTGTCACCGGCGCCGGACGAACGGCGCTGAAGTCGACCTCCGATGCAGGTTCGATCACCCAGCAGGCGATAGCCACCGGCGAGCGATTCTTCCTGCCGGAGCAGGACTTCGTGGTTGTGGCCGAAACAGACACCGCCGCCTACGTACACATGCGTCTGTTGGGCACGGACGCTTCCGGAGCTGCGATCAACAGGCGCTACTCGTATGCCGTGACGCCCGCCCCGGCATACACAACGCTTTCCAATCGGGATGTCCGCATCAGCATCGGAGATCGCGGGCGCATAGGCAACACCGACATTGACCGCGGACAAGGAGAGGGGCTGCGATTTCGTGACTTCTGCGGCCAGCTTTATGAAGGGGGCCTCATGATCCACGCCAACGGCCGCACTGTGGACGCTATCCGCTCGGGCAGGCGCAGCAACGATCACTTCCGTCCAATCCGCCGTTTTACCGGCGCGCATGCCATTTCGGGGACGTTCAGCGATGCCGACGCGCCCGACTCGCTGCGCATTGGCGTGGAGGTTGAGCTGGCTGTCGACCTTGATTCCCTGAATGACGTGATGCGTCTCGACCTGACAATCACCAACCGCAGCGACACCACACTGCATGACCTGGCCGTTGCCTGGTTTTACGACTGGGATTTGGGCCGACAGCCGGCGCGAAACGTCACGCAGAAGGATCGTCTGTTCCAATACGTATCGTCGGTGGGTCCGGCCCAGCCAATGGTTGCCCTCTACAACCAAAGCGTCTTCAGTGATGCCACGCCTTTGCTGGCCGGGATCGACAATACGACCACGTATGGTGGATTCCCGACTGATAGGAAGACGGCGATTTTGCGCGAACCGGACTCGTTCAACTACACCGACACAAATGACGTGGCAACGGCCACGGGAATGCGCTTTCGCATGCCCGTGCCTGCCGGCCACCGCCGGTCGTTCCGACAGGTGATCGTGATCGATACCTCCCGTAACGGACTTGCCGATAAGTTGGAGAGAGAAACATGGGTCTGGGGGAGACCCCCAACCGATACACTCTTCACGGCAGATTCTGATCCGGTGTTTCCTAATCCCGCGTCGAGCATTGTCTATGTGCCGGTTGATGCCAGTACAGGCTCGCCAATCACGTTCTCCGTCTTCGATGTATCTGGTCGGCAGGTTCACGTCGATGTTCTGCGAATGATTCCGCCGAATCAATACGTACATCCGCTTGACGTAGGCTCCCTGAGTTCCGGCACATACAGCATACGTGCGGTCGCGCCCGACTGGACCCACACCTGGCCACTTTTGATCGTGCGGTAAGGGTTCGGCCGAGGTTCGTGTTGATGGCAGGGGGCTCTCGTTGCCGTATTTTCGGGGCCATGAGCATCATTGTCACCAACACCTCCGAGGGCATCGGCACGATCACCCTGAATCGTCCGGAGAAGCGCAATGCCCTGAGCACCGAGCTCATTGCTTCGCTGCATGATGCCGTTCGTGCGATGCAGGCCGACGATGCCGTTAAGGTGATCGTACTCAGAGGTGAAGGAGCTGCGTTCTGCGCAGGGGCAGACCTGGCATATCTGCAGCGGATATCGGAGCTCTCGCCCCTTGACAATGTGGATGACTCGACCTCACTCAAGAACATGTTGCAGGCCATCGTGGAGTGTCCGAAGCCCGTCATCGCGATGGTGCAAGGTCCGGCCATAGCAGGAGGATGCGGTCTTGCGAGCGTCTGCGACGTGGTCGTTGCCGCCCGGAATGCTGCGGTCTTCGGCTACTCCGAGGTCAAGATCGGTTTCGTTCCGGCCATCGTTCTGGTGTACCTCGTTCGGAAGATCGGCGACACGAGAGCACGGCGCCTGCTGCTGACCGCCGAGAACATCAGTGCCGAGGAGGCCTGTCAACTTGGCATGGTCAGCTACGTTGTTGACGACGATGTCCTTGAGGAGCAGACACTGCGCATCGCCACGAAGATGGCCCGCAACAGTTCCTCGGCCATGGCCATGACCAAGTCGATGCTCAACGCCGTTCACGGCATGTCGCTTGATGCGGGATTGCATTATGCGACGGTAATGAATGCCATGGCCCGCCAGACCGAAGATTTTCGTAAAGGTATCGCCTCATTTCTTTCGCCAACTAAGGATTAGTGAACGCATGAAGACTCAGACTCGGACAACCATCATCTCTTTGCTTGCGATCATGTGCGGTGCCGTTGTGCACCTCTCTGCTCAACAGGCCATTCTCAACATCGAAGGTTTTGTGCGTGACTCCGTTAGCGGCGAACCCGTAGGATGTAAGCTCCACATCAACTTCCCGTCGGGAAAAAAGGTGAGTATCTCCTCGAATTCAAAGGATGGTTCATACTTGCAGACGCTCTCTGAGGCCGGCCCGCACCGGATCGTTGCAGCCGGTTTCAATGTCTATCGCAAGGAGTTCATCGTTGACGTTCCGAAGACCGAGAAGTTCAAGGTGATCAAGCAGGACTTTACGGTTCGCGCATTCGTCGAAGGACGTCAGCTAAGTTCTACCATGGCGGCCTTTGACCGCAATGCCGCAACGCTCACGGAGCCGGGCCGAAAGGCACTGGCCGACCTTGCTGATGTCATGAAGGCTAACCAACACCTGAATGTGGTCGTCAGGATCATGGCCGACGAGGACCAGCTCGCCCCCTTGATCGCGCAGCAGATGTCTGATTACAACAAGCGCCATGACGCGTGGGCAAAGGCCGTGAAAAAGGTAAAGAAGGGTCAGCCCCTTCCCGAAGAGCCGCAGATGCCTGCGCCGCCTGCAGATCCGAATGCCGCGCTCGTAGAGTCTCGCAATGAAGCCGTTCGTCAGGCACTGAAGGATGTAAAGCTCGGAGACGTCCGCGTGACGTTCCAAACCAAGGCCATTGCAACGGCAGCCCCCGTTGCCGAGCCTGTGGCCGAAGCCCCGGCAGCCAAGGGAAAGAAGGGCAAGAAGGCCGCTCCGGCACCGGCCCCGGCCAAGGCCAAGGTTGCGGTCTCTACAGAGCCAAGTCTGGTGGTGACTATCGGAAAGATCAAGAGCATGTTCGACTGAGTGCCTGTGCATAATCTGGGCCGTCTGTCGCAACAATGACGCAGTATATTTCTAGCGAAACGTCGAAACAGAATTGACGTCGATTCGTCATCGAACGGAACCAGAAATGTTCCGAAGGACAACCAGGCAATGGAAGGCAATTTTTCGAATCGGGTACAAGACGTCATTCGTCTGAGTCGTGAGGAGGCCCTGCGCCTCGGGCACGACTACATCGGTACGGAGCATCTGTTGCTCGGTATCATACGGGAGGGCGAAGGCATCGGCATTAAGATCCTTCGGAATCTCGGCGTTGAGCTCGGAAAGCTCAAGAAAGCCATAGAGGATACTGTCCGAACGATGAGCGGTCCGCTCACGATCGGAAATATCCCGCTGACCAAACAGGCCGAAAAGGTTTTGAAGATCACGTATCTCGAGGCGAAGCTCTACAAGGCCGATGTGATCGGAACAGAGCATCTTCTGCTGTCGTTGCTGCGTGACGAAGACAACATTGCAGCCCAGATCCTGGGTCAGTTCTCGGTCAACTACGACGCCGTTCGCAAGGAACTCGACGCCTATCTCAGTGGCCGCCAGAGCCCCACGCCCCCTCGCTCCGAGCGAGGCGCGGCCGGAGGCACAACAGCGGCAGCCAGGCCAACTGCCCCTGAGAGGGCCAAGACGCCGGTGCTTGACAATTTCGGACGGGATCTGACGAAACTTGCCGTGGAAGGCAAGCTTGACCCTGTGATCGGCCGTGAGAAGGAGATCGAACGGGTCGCCCAGGTGCTGTCGCGTCGTAAGAAGAACAACCCCGTCCTGATCGGCGAACCCGGCGTTGGCAAGACCGCCATCATTGAGGGGCTTGCCATTCGGATTGTCGATAAGAAGGTCTCTCGAGTACTTTTCGACAAGCGGATTGTGACGCTTGACCTTGCTGCACTTGTTGCTGGCACCAAGTACAGGGGTCAGTTCGAAGAGCGCATGAAGGCCGTGATGAGCGAGCTGGAGAAGGCCAAGGACGTCATCCTGTTCATCGACGAGCTACACACGATCGTCGGGGCAGGGGGCGCCAGTGGCTCCCTTGATGCATCGAATATGTTTAAGCCCGCCTTGGCCAGGGGAGACATCCAATGCATCGGTGCCACCACGCTCGACGAGTATCGTCAGCACATCGAAAAGGACGGCGCCCTTGATCGCCGATTCCAAAAGATCCTGGTCGACCCACCGACGGCAGACGAAGCAATTCAGATCCTGCACAACGTGAAGGACCGCTACGAAAAGCACCACGGAGTTCGCTACTCGGACGAGGCGGTGCGTTCATGCGTGATGATGGCAGATCGATACATCACTGACCGATTCCTGCCAGACAAGGCGCTTGACGTTATGGACGAGGCCGGTGCTCGTGTGCACCTGGCACACATTCACGTGCCGAAGGAAGTTCTGGAGCTCGAGGGCAAGATTGAAGAACTGCGCTCGCTGAAGAACAGTGTTGTCAAGTCCCAGAACTTCGAAGAGGCCGCGCGTTTACGCGACCTTGAGAAGAAGTACCAGACGGAACTTGAGCAGGCCAAGGTGGAGTGGGAAAGCTCCAGCTCCGACGTCGTCTTCGACGTTTCGGAGGAGGATGTGGCCGACGTCATCGCCATGATGACCGGCATCCCGGTCAACCGCATCGCAGAAGGCGAGACGGCCAAGCTGCTGAAGATGGCCGACGAACTTCGCTCAGAAGTGATCGGTCAGGACGAGGCCGTTGAGCACCTTGCCAAAGCAATTCGCAGGGCGCGTGCCGGACTTAAGGATCCATCACGTCCGATCGGTTCGTTCATGTTCCTTGGACCCACCGGTGTTGGCAAAACCGAGCTGGCAAAGGCCCTTGCGCGATACATGTTTGACAGTGAAGATGCGATGATCCGTATTGACATGAGTGAGTACATGGAGAAGTTCTCCGTCTCTCGGCTCGTCGGTGCCCCTCCGGGCTACGTCGGTTACGAAGAGGGAGGTCAGCTCACAGAGAAGGTCCGTCGCAAGCCGTATTCGATCGTTCTTCTTGACGAGATCGAGAAGGCGCATCCGGACGTGTTCAACATTCTTCTGCAGGTCTTCGACGATGGTCAGCTCACGGACGGTCTTGGACGTCGTATCGACTTCAAGAACACCATCATCATCATGACCTCGAATGTTGGCATGCGCGACGTCAAGGCCGGCGGACGCATCGGCTTCACCACCGACGAGTCTAGTGACAATTACGAGAACATGAAGTCGACCGTTGAAGAGACGATGAAGCGTCTGTTCAACCCCGAGTTCTTGAACCGTATCGATGAGTATGTGATCTTCCGTCCGCTCAAGAAGGAGCACATGGTTCGGATCATCGATCTGCAGCTAAAGCGGCTGTTGGTTCGCCTTCATTCGCGAAACATCACGCTTGAGCTCGGAAAGACGGCCAAGGAGTTTCTCGCCGAGAAGGGATTTGATGAGAAGTATGGAGCGCGACCACTGCGCCGTACCATCCAGCGATTTGTCGAGGATCCTATCGCTGAAGAAGTTTTGCGAGGGGGCTTCCCAGACGGATGCACCATCAAGGGTAAGCTCGACAAGAAAACGGCGGCAATTCTCTTTACGGCAGCAAAGTCCAAGGGCGGCGACGCACTTGAGGAGCCCGAAGAGGCCGAAGCGCACGAGGATTGACCTTCGGCGTTCTGCCGAGCCCCCTTCGGCAGTATCCTCTGTTTCTTCCACTTCCTGATTGTCAATGTCTGCATGCCGACGATCGCTGACGAATTGCTCCGCTACCTCCACCAGCAGAGGCAGATGCTCGGCTCGACGGTGTATGTTGACCATGTCGATCCGGCATCAGTGGTCATCGCGGCAGCCGAGCCGGATGCACCCGTCATCCCGGTCGCGGCAGTTGAAGCTCCTGATGTTGTCGCACCGACACAGAACATGGATGTGATGATGAGTGCAACCACACTTGAGTCGTTTCACGCCGACATCTCAGGATGCATGAAGTGTCCGCTTGGTGCTACCCGAACCAACTTCGTGTTTGGCTCTGGCAATCCGGATGCCGACATCATGGTGATCGGAGAAGCACCCGGCGCGGATGAGGACGCCCAGGGATTGCCCTTTGTTGGGCGTGCCGGGCAGCTGCTTACGAAGATCCTTGAGTCGATCGAATTCAAGCGCGAGGATGTGTACATCTGTAACATTCTCAAGTGCCGGCCGCCGAACAACCGCAAGCCCCTTGTCGGTGAGACTGATTCGTGCGAGCCGTATCTGTGGAAGCAGATCGAGCTCATTCGACCAAAGTTCATCCTTTGTCTTGGACTGACGGCTGCACATACGCTGCTGAAGTCGACCGAGACCATGTCGGCCCTGCGTGGCACCATCCATGACTACCAGGGTATCAAGACCCTTGTCACCTACCACCCTGCTGCTCTTCTGCGGAATCCCGAATGGAAGAAGCTTGTGTGGGAAGACGTCAAGCATCTGCGCTCACTCTATCTGGAAGCCCAATAATCATGAAGATTGCCGTACTCCTTGGTGGTATCAGCACCGAACGAAACATATCTCTACTCAGCGGCCGTGCGGCCGTGTTTGCCCTGCGGGAGCTGGGGCATGAGGTATTGGCAATCGACCCGATGCGGGGAGCCGGCCAGCCCCTTTCCGATCAGGAGCTCCACGATGCGTCACCGCGCGAGGTGACGATGATGGAGCTCGACGCGTTTGATTCGCGGAAGCTTCTTGAGTGCGCCACTTCGGCGCATTTCGACGGAGTTGATGTGGTTTTCAACCTCCTGCATGGACGCTACGGCGAAGACGGATACATGCAGTCGCTGATGGATCTCAGGGGTATTGCCTACACCGGCTCTACGATGCTGGCCAGCGCCACGGCAATGGACAAGGGGCTGTCCAAGCTCCTGTTTCAATCGGCTGGGATCCCCACGGCTCCGTGGGTGAATGTGACGCATGATCAGTTCGATGACGACGGGCTGTTCGAAAGCGTGATGCGTGAGATTCCGGGCAAGCTTGTCGTCAAGCCCAACGACCAAGGGTCGACCGTGGGCATGACCATTTTGGACGAGCCGGACGTGGACTCGCTGGAGGCGGCCGTCCGCCTGGCGGGGGCTTTCACAACGTCGGTGATGATCGAGGCATACGTGCCTGGACGTGAGCTCACGGTGGCAGTGCTCGGAAATGAGGCTCTACCGGTGATCGAGATCGTGCCAAAGCAGGGTTACTACGACTTCGAGAACAAGTACGTCAAGGGTAACACAGAGTACCACTGTCCGGCCGACATTTCCGATGTGATCGATGAACACGTGCGTAATCTGGCCGTGGCTGCTCATAGCATTCTTGGATGTCGCGCCTATAGTCGCGTGGATTTCCGCCTGACCCCGGAGGGTATGCCGTTTTGCCTGGAAGTGAATACCATTCCCGGTTTCACGGCCACCAGTCTGGTGCCGATGGCAGCGCGGCAGGCCGGTATCGAGTTCCCCGAACTCTGCATGGAGATCATCCGCCAATCAGGCGCAGAGGTGGCTGCCGGCTAGGATTCGATCGAGCGGACTGCCAATCGGCGACCTCGATTCTATATTTGCGCCGTGAAAAACATCATGCTGTCGGGCATCGGCAATGCCCTTGTCGACCTTGAGTACCGCGTTACCGAGGACGAACTTGCCACCTTCGGCGTCCAAAAGGGCGCCATGACCCTTACCGATGCGAGCCGGCAGCGCGAGATCATCGCTCAGCTGGGCCAGCGCGACGTACACCGCTGCAGCGGCGGCTCGGCGGCCAACTCCATCATTGCCTTTGCACAGTTCGGTGGCAAGGGGGCTTATTGCTCCGTGCTCGGCGGGGATCACTACGGTGATTTCTATGCATCCGAGTTCCGAGAGCTCGGCATTGAGCTCTCGGCAGCCTCGATCGACGGCGAGACCACGGGCACGTGCCTGGTGATGATCACGCCCGACAGTGAGCGGACGCTCAACACGACCCTTGCCGTGAATGCGGCCTTTGACCGCACGCACATCCGCGAAGACGTCATTCGCTCCAGCGAGTGGATCTACGTTGAGGGATATAAGCTCACGGATGATAACGGAGCCGAAGCGGTCGATCTGGCTCTCTTCCATGCACGCAGGCACGGCACGTCGGTGGCGGTCAGCTGCTCGGACGGCTTCATCGTTGATGTATTCGGAGATCGTCTGCGGTCGGTGCTCAAGAGTGCTGATCTGGTGTTCTGCAACGAGCGCGAAGCATCGGCTCTGGCAGGTGCCGAGGATGGAGACGAAGCATTTGCAGCGCTATCGTCAAGGTTCCGTAACGTGGTTGTCACCAAGGGTTCCAAAGGCTCTCTTGTGCAATGGAACGGCATCACGGCAGGCGTGCCGGCCTATGCCGTCACACCAGTTGATGCCACCGGCGCCGGAGACATGTACGCCGGGGCGTTCCTCTACGGTGTGCTTCATCGCCATCATCCCGAGCACGCGGCCCGACTGGCATCCTATGCTTCAGCGCAGGTTGTTGCCCAGTATGGTGCGCGTCTAAAGGCAAATCACATCGATGTGCGGGAAACCATTTTGTCGGGCTCCCAAACATTGTGACCATGTGCTCGACCATACGTCAACTGCGGATCGTGGCAGCCTTGTTGTCAGCCCTGATCCCCGTGGTTGGTTCGGCTCAGTCGGGAATGGATTTCGATGAGTTCAAGCGTCGGGCCGATCCATATTTCGCCGAGGAGCTTTTAACAGATGTGCGCAACGCCATGCCGCTTGGTGCCAGCTACCGAATCTGGGGCTGGGACGTGGGTGATTTCAGTGGTGACGGGGTGTATGATCTTGCTGTTTCACTTCACGTGAGCGGATCGCGCAAGCGCGAGTGTCTCGTGTACATGTTCGTGGACGTCGATGGCTACCTTGTGAACATCTCCAAGATGCCCTTCCCGTTCGTCGATCTGCCCCTCGAGGTTGGCGTTGTGATCCGTGACACGTCCTGCTACGTCACCGTCAAACGCAAAGCAGAAGATTGGTCCATTCTCGGATATCGTTTCCGGGAGGGGGCGGTGGTGCTTGTCGATCAATTTGTGACCGACCGTATCGAGTCAATGGGTCATGAGACCTACCGCTCATTTCAGTCCCTCGCCACGCGCGAGCGCTTCCTGCGCAAGGATGACGAGGCCGCGCATGAGAGCGAGTTCATCACGATTCCGTGTTATGGTCGGGCACGCCAGGTCTTTGCCGGCTTTGTTGCCGAGGCATCGGTGCAAGACATTGATCACGTCACCGAGGGCTCATACTGGTGGACAGGTGAAAATGACGTGTCCTTCCGGACCAGGATGGTCTACGATGATGACTTTCTGTACCTAAGGGTGCAGGTGCGTGATTCCAACGTGGTCACCGGCTGGTGTGATACCTGTGCGGCAGACCATCTGGAGCTTCACCTTGATGTGACGCCCGCGCCCGAGGTTGGCCTGTCCCGGTACGTAAACATCATGAATCGCACGGATGTAGCCGTGCGACACTCCAGTGATACAGGACTGTACACTATCATGGTGCGGTTGGGTGATTTTGGCGACCGCTTGCCGCGGGTGGTGGTGCGCACGACAGATGACCTTGATCCCACTCAGAACCAGGCACGACGGCTCATCCGGGCTGTTTCTGCTCGCTCGAAGGACGGATACGTCGTCAAAGTTCGCATCCCGTTCGTCCTGCTGGGCTACCAGAAGGCCCCGATCGATGAGAGAAAGCCCACCGAATTCGGCTGTACTGTGGCCATCCACGACGTGGATAACGAGTTCCGGCCTGAGGAGCACACTGTCATTGCCACCAGCCCCCTGAAAGAGCTCGATCCATCGACCTACGGCGTCATCCGCTTTGTTCCGGACGGCGTCTGGTACGGAGAGTCGACGAACATCTACGGCGAAGCCGTTCTGAATGCCCTCCGCGAATTGGGCTTTTAGCGTGGGCCGACCTATTTTTGCGCGGCATTTTTTTACGGACGTGATGATCATGTCGACGTCGAAGTCGCCTATGCAGCAGCTTGCACCGTACATGGCACTGGGAGGCCAGCTTGCGGGTACGGTTCTGGTTGGTGCGGCGCTCGGCTGGTGGATCGACACACGTTTGTCATCGGAGCCGATCGGCATTGTCTCCGGTGTGGTGCTTGGATCGATTGTTGGACTCACGCAGTTCCTGCGCACGGTCAGCCAACTGACGCGCGATAAGGGGGCTGAAACGACAAAGGAAAGGTAGAGAACTCTGGGTGGATGCGAAGGGGCCATTGGTTGCGATCATCACAGCACTGGGCATCAGTGTTGCCAACTCGTCGGTTGGTTACATCGTGTCGAAGCGTGCGCAGTCGAAAGAGCTCAATACCTTCATGGGTATTGTGTTCGGTAGCCTTGCCATTCGGGGAATTGTGGTTGTGACGCTTGCCTACCTCTGTTTGGGGGTTGTGCAAATGCACCAAGTGTCATTCGCCCTGACGTTTTCGATCTCTGCCTTCGCCGGATTGATGGTGGAGGTGTTTTTTTTTCACTTCTCTATGGAGCGCACAAAGCGTCTTCAGCTAGCCAGCACGAATCGCCCCTTTAAAAAAAAAGAGGTTGAACCTGTGATGGCATGCATGACCGCAGCGTACGCCTGATACGAGAACGATCGAGACTATGAACAACGAACACGGACAACAGCACGATTCAACGCAGCCGTCGGCAGACAGTCTTCATGCCGCTGCCGGTGCTCATGCCACCGGACACGGCGCGGAGCATTCAGATGGGAAGTTCACGTTCAACAAGCTGCTGGATCAGCTTGGTGATCACCATGAATTGAACATCTTCTTCGGACACTACGAGATCCTGCCGGTGATCCTGATGGATCAGGACAATGCCTTTCACACGTATGCGAACCTGCATGCAATGGAAGATGGTGGTCAGTTCACAATGCACCACCCGGGTCATGGCCATCACATCGTGCGCACCCATGCAGCTCACACCGAGAAGGAAGCATGTCCGCTTCCAAACGCGTCACCATCGCTTGACCTTTCGATCACCAACTTCGTGGCATACCAGTGGATCGCCATGATCCTTGTGACGGGTCTGTTTGCCATTGCGCGTTCGCGGTATCGCAAGGCTCCGATGTCTGCCCCACGCGGTATTCAGAATGTTCTTGAGTCAATTGTTCTCTACGTGCGCGATCAGATCGTTCAGCCGAACGTAGGCACCGAGAAGCGCGCGCAGAGACTGATGCCATTTATGATGGCTCTGTTCTTTTTCATTCTGACGCTCAACCTGATCTCGCTTCTCCCCGGTGCACACGCTGCAACGGGCGCGCTACCGGTCACGATGGCGCTTGCAACATGTACGCTCATCGTGGTCAACTACATTGCATTCAAGGATGCCGGCGTCAAGGCGTGGTTTGCGCACCTACTCGGTGGCGCTCCCGTGTACATCGCACCGATCATGGTTCCGATCGAACTGGTGGGCATCATCACGAAGCCGTTCGCACTGATGATTCGTTTGTTTGCGAACATGACCGCTGGACACATCGTTCTGATGTCGCTCGTCGGTTTGATCTTTTTCTTCGCACAGGAGATGGGTCCGACGGTTGGCTGGGGTGTTGCTCCAATCAGCGTTCTGTTCTCGGTCTTCATCTACCTGCTGGAACTGCTTGTGGCATTCCTTCAAGCATACATCTTCACCATGCTTTCGGCTGTGTTTGTTGGTCTTGCCTTGGGTGATCACGCCCATGACGACCACCATCACGCAGAAGCTCACTGATCCGCACGTCGACAAGTCAAACAGAGTTAACAACACACTTCATTCATCTTCACTTTGGAAGGAAATCTCATGGATCCAGTCGCATTTGCCTGGTTGTCAGCCGGCCTCGGTCTCGGCATCACGGTTTTCGGCGTCGGCACGGGTATCGGTCGCCTTGCAGCAGCCGCTCTCGAAGCCAGCAGCCGCCAGCCTGAAAACGCCGGTGATATCCGCACGACGATGATCATTGGCGCCGCCCTTATCGAAGGCGTTGCCCTTCTTGCCGGCGTCGTTTGTATCCTCCTGGCCGTCAAGAACCCATAATTCTGACACCCCTCGACCCCGCACGCCGGGGTCGGTCGTCAGGCTCGGTACCTACCCGTGCTTGACGACCGAGGCACTAGGTACGAGGTACTAGGTACGAGGTACGAGGTACTAGGTACTAGGTACTAGTTACTAGGTACGAGGTACTAGGTACTAGGTACTAGGTACTAGGTACGAGGTACTAGGTACGAGGTACTAGTTACTAGTTACTAGGTACGAGGTACTAGGTACGAGGTACGAGGTACTAGTTACTAGGTACTAGTTACTGGGTACTAGGTACCAGGTACTTAGGGCCGGTTCAGCGTCTTTCACAACAACATTCTCCCACTAAGCACTAGTCCCCAGCAACGAGTCCCTACTAACTAGTCCCTCGTAACTAGTATCTAGTAACTAGTACCTAGTAACTAGTAACTCGTAACTGGTAACTCACTCCCTGACATGCCAGCATTTCTTTCTTTCGACCCCGGTCTGGTTATCTGGACCCTGATCAACTTCTCCATCTTCGCGCTAATCATCGGAAAGTTCGGCTGGAAGCCGATGCGCGATGCGATTGCCTCACGTGAGGGGTCCATTCGCGAAGCGATCGCCGGTGCGGAGCGTGCCAACAAGGAGGCGCAGGAGCTCATCAGGGAGAACCAGGAGCGTCTGGCCAAGGCACAGCGTGAGACGATGGACATCGTCAAGGAAGGTCGCGTGCAGGCTGAGAACATCATTCGCCGCGCAACGGAAGAGGCCGAGCACGTAAAGCAGCAGAAGCTGGCCGAGGCGAAGCGCGAGATCGACCGTCAAATGGACGATGCCATTCAGGTTCTCCGCACCGAGGTAGCATCGCTGGTGGTCGGAGCAACGGAGAAGCTTATCGGCCGATCGCTTGATGGTGAAGATCATAAGCGCATTGTCGACAGTTACGTCAACGAACTCTCGAAGAACTGATTACCATGTCAAGTTTCAAGATCGCGCGTCGTTACGCCAAATCACTCATTGCCTCGGCCGTAGCTGACGGCTCTGTCGATGCCGTTTCGGCCGACATGGCAATGGTGCGCTCAACGATCGATTCCTCCAAGGAACTGCAGGCCATGATGCGCAGTCCGGTCATTACGCATAGCCTCAAGAAGAGCGTCATCGATGAATTGCTCTCGTCCAAGATCAGCCCCCTGACACTCTCGTTCCTGCACTTGGTGATCGAGAAGGGGCGTGGCGGTATATGGCGCGATGTGGCCGACGAGGTGGACGCACAGATCGACACGATTCGCAACGTTCAGCGGGTGGATGTCACGTCGGCAGCGGACCTATCTGCTGAGGAACGATCGCGTATTGAGGGGTCTTTGTCGAAGTCACTCGGACGCTCAATTATTGCATCATATTCGGTTGATGCATCCATCATCGGCGGTGCTGTCATCCGCATCGGTGATCAGGTTCACGATGGATCGCTTCGACATCAACTCGCCGTGCTCGGCAAGCAGCTGGCGCAGGCGTAAATCACACCCAACACAACGACACAAACCCTAAGGAATTACGCAAATGGCTGATGTTCGTCCAGATGAGATCTCCTCGATCCTGCGCAAACAACTTTCGGGATTCGAAAAGGAGACGGATATCTATGAAGTGGGCACCGTTCTGCAGATCGGCGACGGTGTGGCACGCATCTATGGTCTGACCAACGTGATGGTCTCGGAACTCGTCGAGTTCCCCAATGGCGTTGTCGGCATGGTGCTGAACCTTGAAGAGGACAATGTTGGCGCAGTGTTGTTCGGAGACGACTCGCTGGTGAAGGAAGGCGATCAGGTTCGCCGTACCGGTCGCATTGCCTCGGTTCCGGTCGGTGATGCCCTGCTGGGTCGCGTTGTGGATCCCCTTGGCCGTCCGATCGACGGTAAAGGCCCCATCAAGGAATCTGCCATCTATCCTATTGAGCGCAAGGCATTGGGTGTGATCGATCGGCAAGGTGTGCACGAGCCGCTTCAAACCGGTATCAAGGCCATCGACTCGTTGATCCCGATTGGTCGCGGACAGCGCGAGCTGATCATCGGTGACCGTCAGACTGGTAAGACAACCGTCGCCCTCGACGCCATCATCAGTCAGGCCTACACGCATACGAAAGAAGCGCAAGAGCAGGGCATCAAGCCCGTGTTCTGCGTCTATGTTGCCATCGGCCAGAAGGGCTCGACGGTTGCCAACGTGGTTGCTACGCTCGAGAAGTATGGCGCCATGGGATACACGACGGTGGTGGCAGCTTCAGCTTCCGACCCAGCTCCACTGCAGTTCATCGCCCCTTACTCGGGCTGCTCGATGGGCGAGTACTATCGCGACAACGGACGTCACGCACTGGTGGTCTATGATGATCTTTCCAAGCAGGCCGCTGCCTATCGTCAGGTTTCGCTGCTGCTGCGCCGCCCACCGGGACGTGAAGCCTATCCGGGTGATGTGTTCTATCTCCACAGCCGCCTTCTGGAGCGCGCTGCCAAGCTCAGCGATGCGCTCGGAGCCGGTTCATTGACGGCACTCCCGGTTATCGAAACGCAGGCCGGTGACGTCTCGGCCTACATCCCAACGAACGTAATCTCGATCACGGACGGTCAGATCTATCTCGAGCCGAATCTCTTCAACGCCGGTGTACGCCCGGCTCTGAACGTCGGTATTTCGGTGTCGCGCGTGGGTGGTAATGCTCAGATCAAGGCCATGAAGAAGGTGGCCGGTCCTCTCAAGCTCGACCTTGCCCAGTACCGCGCTCTTGAAGCATTCGCTCGCTTCGGTTCTGACCTCGACAAGACCACTCAGCAGCAGCTTCGCCGTGGTGCTCGTCTTCTCGAAGTGATGAAGCAGCCGCAGTATTCACCGGTTGCCGTCGAAGATCAGATCATCGCCATTTATGCCGCCTCGCAGGGCTTTGCCGACGAATTGCCGGTAGAGAGCATCAAGCGATATGAGTCGGAACTGATCGACTTCGTGCACGCCAACCATGCAGACATCGTCGAAGGTCTGCGGGTTGAAAAGGCGCTGTCGGATTCGATCGTCGAAAAGCTAAAGTCGGCACTCACGACCTTCACGCAGCGGTTCGCCGCCACGGTGTAAGGTACCGTCACCATGATCATTCTCACGGGTGGCGCCGGCTTCATCGGAAGCTGTTTCCTGTCGACGCTCAACGCTGCCGGTCGAGAAGATGTGCTGATCGTTGATTCACTAGGCAACGGTCAGAAATGGAAGAACCTGGTGGGCAAGACGTACATTGACATTGTCAGCAAGGACGACTTCCGGGACATGATGGCCCTGGGTGATTTCGATGAATCCATTGATGCCATCATCCATCTGGGAGCTTGCAGTTCCACGACAGAGACCAGCGCAGACTACCTGTACGACAACAACTATCAGTACAGTGTGGATGTTGCAGAGTTTGCCGCCGCTCAAGGGGTACGGTTCATCTACGCCAGTTCAGCCGCCACCTATGGAGATGGGTCAAGGGGCTATTCTGATGTGACCACTGATTTGCGGCCACTGAACATGTATGGGTACTCAAAGCACCTGTTCGATCAGTGGGTGCGCCGAAATGACATGCAGGTCAGATGTGTCGGCCTCAAGTTCTTCAATGTCTTCGGTCCGAATGAATACCACAAGGGATCGATGGCGAGTCTGGTCTCGAAATCTGTCGAGCAGATTCGTCAACGGGGCTATGTAGAGCTTTTCAAGAGCACGGATGGGGCGTACGGTGACGGCGGGCAGATGCGCGACTTTATCTACGTCAAGGATGTCTGCAACGTGATGCTTCGGCTCCTACAGCGCCCGGACGTGAACGGCATCCTCAACCTTGGTACCGGCGTTGCCAGATCATGGAACGATCTTATGGCAGCAACGTTTGCGGCCATGGGGCTGCCGGCCGACATCCGGTACATCGATATGCCGCCGGAGCTCGCGAAGCAGTATCAGAACTATACGCAAGCTGATATGTCGACGTTTCATGCGAACCTTCCGGGCGTTGCCTTCGGTTCGCTGGAAGACTCTGTTGCTGACTATGTGAACGGCTATCTCACTCGTGAGTGGCCAAACCTTTGAACACTGAAGACACCACCTCGAAGAACTGACAATGGCAACACTTCGCGAGACACGGGACCGGATTGTATCGGTCCGCAACACATCGAAGATCACGCAGGCAATGAGCATGGTGGCCACGGCCAAACTGCGTCGTGCGCAGGACGCCATAACGGCTGCCCGCCCCTTTGCCAATCAGGTCCAAAAGATCCTCAGCAACCTGTCGTCGGCAGATTCCGACTTTATGCATCCGTTCTTTGAGGCACGCAAGGACGTCAACAACATCGCCATCATCGCCATCACGGCCGACCGCGGTCTGTGCGGTGCCTTCAACGCGAACGTCCTGCGCAGTCTGACTAACCGCATTGCGGAGCTTCGCTCTCAGCATCCAAAGGCAACCATCCACATCATCCCTGTGGGCAAGCGGGCTGTTGGTGCTGTGCGCAAGGGCAAGGACTCGATCCTTCGTGAGTTCTCCGACGTGTTCTTCAAGCTCGATTATTCGACGGCCGTTGAGATCGCCGATCTTATCTCTGACGGATTTCTCGGTATGCAGATCGACCACGTGGAGATCCTCGGCAACCAGTTTGTGAACGTCATGCGTCAAGTTGTTCGCACTACCCAACTGCTTCCGATCCCGGCCTCAAGCAGCGATTCTGCGAAGTCATCCAGTACCGACTATATCTACGAGCCATCGCGCGGTGAGATCCTCGACACGCTTCTGCCGATGTATGTCAAACTCCAGGTTTGGACGGCCCTGCTCGATTCCAATGCGGCAGAGAATGCCGCGCGTCGTATGGCCATGGAGAATGCCACCACGAATGCGCGCGATCTGATGCGCACGCTTCAGCTGCTCTATAACCGCGAGCGTCAGGCTGCCATCACCAAGGAAATGCTCGAAATCGTCGGTGGCGCCGAAGCACTCGCCAGCGCCTGATCGGGAGAAGCCCCGTGACAGAGGTGCAGCGACCGGTTTTCAGCGTTAGGGGAGTTTCTCTCACCATCGCCGTGATGGCACTGCTGACCCTACTGGTCGGATCCTACTTGGGCGATGCGAACCCGTA
The DNA here is from genome assembly GCA_018882895.1 of Candidatus Kapaibacterium sp. GTDB lineage: Bacteria > Bacteroidota > Ignavibacteria > Kapaibacteriales > Kapaibacteriaceae > UBA10438. The sequence goes on along the minus strand of VERF01000004.1, from coordinate 6,195 downwards.
CTCTTCGTCGTTCAATGCCCGCATCGAACTCTACCGCGAAAAGCTTGATTCTTTGAATCGAATCCGAGGGTGGCGTGATCGCATCTATATGCGACATGTGGCCAACCTTGAGATCCCGGAGTACGTCGTCAGCAAGCTTCGTCCAAACGATGTTCTGCTGCTGCCTCCGATGGAGTACGGGAACCAGTTCATGGCCAACAAGGCCTACTGGACCGATCCTCGGATCTTCACATGGATGGTTGGCTTCCAACCGATCGTTGCTTGGCGTGATACAGCCCGACGAAAGCAGGCCAATGCGTACGTGGTCCTCGAAGCAAATACGATCTGGATCACACGTCCCGGAGGAAGCACGAATATCGACTCATTGCTTGCGGTATATGACAAGCTGGGAGGGGGCCAATGAGAGGCGATGTTCTGATGCTTGCCCTGGTGCTTCTGATGCAATGGAGCATAGGCATCACAACGGTGGGCGCAATCGGCTACCGACTCGAGCGATCGACGCTCTTGCCGCTCGGTTTGCTTCTGGGCATGTTCCTTCACAGCATGGCCATGTTCGTTGCCCAACTGTTCGGTATTCCATTATCCGAGCAAACGATGATGGTCTCCGGTGGTGTGACAATGCTGCTTCCGCTTGTCAGGATTCGTGCAATGCGAGAAAGCCTCGCAGGACTCTTCGACCTGCCACGGATCAGGCCTACGCTCTATGATGTCGTCATCGCCGGATTCGTCGGCTACGTTGCTTACATGGTCGTCTGGGCAAGCTGGTACTGGCCCGTGACCCCGTTCGATGCAATGGCCGGGATCGATCTCGTTGCGCGGTATGCGGCACAGGAAGGCATGATCGCCAACCAAGTGTTCAGCGATCCCTCGCTCCAGGGAATGCTGTCGAATCAGCCGTTCTACGCCCCCTTCGCCATGCTCATGCAGGTGATGATGAAGCTGATCGGTTACCCGTACACGCAGATCTGGGTGAGCATCGTGGCGATCTGCTTCTGGTGGTGCATCTGGTCGATGATGCGGCGCCTGGCGCATCCGTTGTTTGCCGGAGTCTTGCTTGTGCTGTTCGTGCTTACGCCGGAGATGCTCGGATACTCGTATATCCTTCAGACGGACTTTGCCAACGCTGCCTTCTTTTCAATCGGTTGCCTTGTTCTGTTGCGCGCCATCGACGAAGTGAGTCTGCCCGGAATGACCCTGGCGGCCGTGACCTTTGCCGGTGCATGCTGGTCTCGCACGGAGACGCCGCTGCTGGTTGTGCTCGTCGTGGGCATGTGCTTGCCGCGGATCCTCAAGGATTTCGGTGCTGTCAAGGGGCTGGCCGGATCCCTAGGGATCGTCGCCGCATCAAGTGTGGCCTTCGCGCTGTGGAACATCGTGTTCTTCAACTGGTATCTTCCTGTGCGCCCTTCGACGGCGGAACAGTTGCGTGGATTTGATATTGGCCGGTTTGGTGAGGTTGCCATTTCGAGCTGGACCTCCGTGATATCCAGCGCTGAGCTATGGGGCTGGGTGGTGTGGCTTTTCCTTGGCGTTATCATCGTGGATGCGATCGTGAACCGCCGCATGGCAAATCCCGTGCTGATAGGAATGATCATCATCACCGTTCTTGGACTGTTCCTGGTCGGTACGATTTTCAGCGCTGCCGTCGTTGAGCAGACGCTTCGCCGGGGCATGTTCAAGATCATTCCTCTCATGATTGTTGCGATTGCCGGCTCCGGCTTGGTAAGTTCGGCATCGTCTGCACTGTACTCATGGGAGGCAGGACGTAGGTCCTGAATTCGGTATGCCAAAGCTCGCCCTCATATTGCTCGCCGGACTCGGTACATTTCTCGTACTAGTCTCGGGTAGTGCTCTGATCTCGCGTGTCTTTGTGCGCCGCTCTATTCGACGTCTGGTTCGAACCATTTCCAATCAGCGGCTCGCCCCGTTCTCCCGGGAACTCGTCGCAGGCTTGCCGGCACCGGTGCAGCGATACCTCACCAATGTCGTGCGCGAGGGTCAGGAAAACCTCCGCTATGCCATTCTGACCCAGCGTGCTCGCTTCCGTCACCGTCCGGGTAGTCCATGGTTCACAGTCAAGGCCACGGAGACCATTTCAGGCATGGAGCCGGGATTTGTCTGGGATGCCGTACTGAGGCATAACGCAATATGGTGGCGCACCGCCAAGCTCAGCTATGTGCAGGGCGAGGGTCACGGACACATCAAACTCTACGGTGCGATGACGCTGCAGGAATATGGCGGGAAGGAAACGGATACTTCGATGCTGTTTCGCTTCCTAAGCGAGTTGGTATGGATCCCTACGGCATTTCTGCCAACCAAGACGCTTCGGTGGGAATCGATCGACGACCGTACGGCGCGAGCCGTGATCAGCGACGGTGCCACGAGGGTGCATGCGACATTCCACTTCAACGAGGCCGATGAGATCGAGCGCATCGTAACGGCGGACAAGTATCGCGATCACAAGAGCGGTTTCGAGCAGGCGCGTTTTACCATGCATTGTCGCAACTACAAGGTGATCGACGGCGTGAAGATCCCTACCGAAGTGGAGTTCGTCTGGAATCTCGAATCGGGTGATTTCGATTACGGACACTTTACCATTACTGACGCGGCCTATTACTTCAGCTGAGCCCGTCGTAGACGGCGTGCTTCAAAGTAGGCCGACGGAACGGCCATGAGCTTGGCCAGGGGGCCGATGCTTGCGCGACCAAGGAAGACGTTGTAGTCCATTTTCTCAACTGCGCGCAGGATCTTCTGGTAGTTGCGACTCATCAGCAGGACGGTGACCATGCTGCTCGGTTCGAGCATGGCAATGCCGACGTCCGCTCGACTATAGAGCACGTCGGCTCTGCGGATGTACTCAGCAATCAGGCCACGTACGTTGGGAGTAAAGTGACTCTCAAGAATGTCAGCCTCTGAAACCTCGAACAAGTCCATGTCCTCTTTGGCCAGATAGATTCGCCCCCTGACGGCATCCTCTTTCACATCTCGAATGATGTTGGTCAGTTGCATCGCGATGCCAAGATCAACGGCGTAGGAAAGGGCATCGGGCGAGGAATAGCCGAAGATCTCGGACGTCATCAGGCCCACCACGGAGGCCACCTTGTAGCAATACACCGCAAGCTCGTCGTATGTGGCGAAGCGAGTGATGGTGGTATCCATCAGAACGCCTTCGATGAGCTCCTCGGGCAGATTCGGTGGGATCGAGTACTTCTGAAGCGTGTCTTCCCACGCAAGAAGCACGGCGGCTCGATCCTGCTGAGCGGGATCTACCGGGCCATCGGTGATCACTCGATTGCCTGAATACACGGTGCTGACCTCGCTACGCCACTGTTCAACGAGTCGAACGGCATCAGCACGTGTCACGTCGCCCCGTTCCATCGCCACATCAACAATATCGTCGACGTACCGACAAAAGGCATATACGGCATAACAGGCATTGCGTTTATCGGCAGGGATGAAGTGCGAAGCCGCATAGAACGTCTTCGCATGGGTCCTCGTTACCCGCTGGCACACGTCGTACGCTGCCGCTGTCTGTTGGTCAAGCATCACCGCCCGTTGAACATTTCCTAGCTTTGAATTCACCACTTTCCGATCGCAATCACGGTATGAAAATACGCACCCTCTATCGCTGTTCCAGTTGTGGGCACTCCACGCCAAAATGGGTTGGACGATGTCCGGGATGTGGCGCATGGGAAAGCATGATCGAAGAGGTCGATGCAGCATCGAGTTCTTCTTCCAGTAAGAAGCGCCTCAGCACGATCGCCGGCGGTTCCGCTACGCGTCTCGGCTCGGTCGACGTTGAGCGTGTTCGGCGCATACCCACGGGTATGCAGGAACTGGACCGCGTTCTTGGTGGAGGTATCGTCCCGGGTAGTATGGTTCTGGTAGGGGGCGACCCCGGCATGGGCAAAAGCACACTCATGCTTCAGCTGGCATCGCACGTGGGACGCGTGTCGGAGGAGCGACCCTGTCTCTACGTGACGGGTGAAGAGAGCCTGCATCAGATCAAGCAGAGAGCAGAACGTCTGGGTGTTGACGCTGCAGGCATTGTGGTGGCCTCCGAGACAAACGTTGAGCGAATCGTTCATCTGATTGCCAATGAGAATCCTTCAGTGGTAATCGTCGACTCTGTTCAGACGGTAACAACGGAGAATCTTGAGTCGTCTGCCGGCAGCGTTGCACAGGTTCGAGAATGCACATCGCTGCTGACGCGCGTGGCCAAGGAACGGGGCGTACCGATGTTTATCATCGGTCATGTGACCAAGGATGGCATGATCGCCGGACCCAAGGTGCTTGAGCACATTGTTGATGCGGTTCTGCAGTTCGAGGGAGACGGAACGTATTCCTACCGTGTGCTGCGAGCGCTCAAGAACCGCTATGGTTCGACCAATGAGATCGGTGTGTTCGATATGACGTCATTGGGACTTCGTGAGGTTTCGAATCCGAGCGAAGTTTTGCTCTCGCAGCGAAGCGTCAATGAGTCTGGAACGGCCATCGTAGCCGTGATGGAGGGCACGCGTCCGCTGCTGATCGAAGTACAGGCATTGGTGTCGCCGAGCGGTTACAGTGTGCCGCAGCGCGTGTGCACGGGCTACGACAATCGTCGACTCCAGATGATCCTGGCCGTGCTAGAAAAGCGAGGGGGCGTCCAGGTACGTCAGGCGGACGTATTTGTGAATGTGGCCGGCGGCATCGCCGTGCAGGATCCCGCCGTTGATCTTGGCATCGCCATGGCCATTGCCAGCAGCGTAACGGATCAGCCCCTTCCCTCAGGCGTGGTGTTCGTGGGTGAGCTTGGCCTTACTGGAGAGGTGCGCCGCGTATCGCATCTGGATCAGCGCGTCTCCGAATCTACTCGCCTTGGCCTCGAGCGCATCTATGCTCCGGCACGGGGCGTTTCTTCAGGCCCAGTCTTCCATGTTGAGCGCCTTTCCGAAGCATTGCGCATGGTGATCGGGTAGGGGGCTTGAGTTGGTAGTGTGACCAACACTGTCGCAGCTCCCGGCGCAAATGCTCAGAGCCGAACGCCCATGAACAATCGGGCTCCGATCTCATAGGAGAGATTGGTGGTGTATCGCTGGTGTATCGATGATAGCCCAGACACACCGTAAGCCTGCAGGCTGTTGTCAAGGGTTACACCAAAGACTGAGTAGGTAACCGTGTAGCCGAACATCAATCCTGCAGAGACGACCGTCGATGTATGGTCCTGAACTCCGAGACGTTGCAAAACGACGGTACGACCGTTGTCTTCATAGGTAAATCCCGGATGAACCGGTAAGATGGCATCTGACGGCTGCTCATTGCTCATCCTACGAACGGTTGATGCTTGGCGAATAGAAGTGACACGAATGAATGGAATGATACTCAACGAGCGAAGCTCAATTCCGATGCCGATCATGCCAGCTGTTGATTGTGAGGAATACGAGAGCGAATGACTGCCGACGCGTGTTTGGTATGTCCCGTTACTGTCCAGTGTGTGTGAAATATTGTCACTCAGAACAGACCAGGTGGAGCGGTTTGCCGCATTCGCTCCCCCGACCATCGCAATCAGGTTGACGGCAGGAGAGATTGGTGTTCGAAGGTAGGCCTCAACACCAAATGCATCAGCGGATTTGGAGCCATTCCCATACCGACCGCAGGAACAGTCAGGTCCCAACCACAAGTCAGTTGAATAGGCGGAAGCTGCCACCGAACCAGAGACCCCGACTGATACGTTGACCTGCGCATGCAGAGCAACTGCAAAGGATGCGCAACAAGCGAACAGAGATAGAATCTTCATGATCGTGTTCCTAATGATCATTCACAGGATGACAACAACAGCAGGGACTAAAATACACGTGGCCGCCGAACAACACGTCCGGCGGCCACAGTTGATAAACGATTGTTTGTCTGGTCTTTACTACAGGTCAAACCGATCAAGGTTCATGACCTTTGTCCAGGCGGCGACGAAGTCACGGACGAACTTTTCCTGACCGTCGTTGAAGCCATAGACTTCTGCAAGGGCGCGCAGCTCTGAGTTCGAACCGAAGATGAGATCGACGCGCGTACCGGTCCAGCGCTCTTCACCTGACATGCGATCCTTGCCAACGAACACGTCGTTGTGGGCCGAGGTTGGTGCCCATGTGGTGCGAATGTCGAGGAGGTTCACGAAGAAGTCATTCGTCAGCGTTTCCGGACGCGACGTCAGCACGCCGT
>VERF01000097.1 GCA_018882895.1 Candidatus Kapaibacterium sp. | reverse complement strand
GGGATGTTATTCCGCTTCCAATCGCCGCAAAAATGCGGAGAATGATGCGTAGATTGCGGCGATTACTGCGACTGGATCGATGGCCTCATATATCTATCAGCAACGGAACTGGACTACATTCCAATGGGATGAAGAGGAGGTGCGCGTGCTGCTAGCTGAGGTACATCGCCTTCGTGGTTATCTGGCGGGGAGGATGCATGCAGTTGGTTTTGCGACGCAGACGGCATCGCAATTGCAGGTGCTCACTGTTGACATCGTCAGATCATCTGAGATCGAGGGCGCGATGCTTGACCCGGATCAGGTGCGCTCGTCGATCGCCCGCAAACTCGGAATGGACGTCGAAGGGCAAGGTCGAGCCTCGCGGAGTGTCGATGGCGTTGTAGAGATGACACTTGATGCGATCCGACACCACTCGGATCCGTTAACGCATAGTAGACTCTTTGCTTGGCATGGGTCATTGTTTCCGTCCGGACGCAGCGGCGGCGTTAGGATTGAGACTGGATGCTACCGCACGCAGGAGATGCAGATCGTATCCGGTTCCTTCGGACGTGAGCGCGTTCACTACACAGCACCTCCGCCGCGTAGCGTCAAGCCCGAAATGACCGCATTTCTGACATGGTTCAATGGTAAGGAACCCATCGATCCAATCATCAAGGCTGCTATCGCACATTTTCGATTCGTGATCATCCATCCATTCGATGACGGGAATGGACGCATCGCAAGGGCGCTGACGGATCTTCTCATGGCACGTGCTGATGACACCACCGAGCGGTACTATAGTCTGTCGGATCAGATCATGGCCGACAGAAAGAAGTATTACCGAATTCTGCAGTCAGTCCAGCATAGCACGGGTGACATCACTGAATGGCTCGTTTGGTTCCTACAGATCGTCACACGCGCTTTACAGGCGTCGGTCCGTTCCATTGATGCGGTTCTTGATAGAAGTACATTTTGGATCCAGCATGAGGACGAGGTGTTCAATCATCGGCAGCGAATTGTCCTAAACAAGTTATTTGATGGCCTCGACGGAAAGCTCACTACTTCCCGCTGGGCACGTATTGCGAAATGTTCGCAGGATTCGGCTTTACGGGATATCAGGGACCTCGTCGAAAAGGGCATTCTCAAACAAAAACCCGGCGGTGGCCGCAACACCAACTATGAACTCTAACCACAACCCCTCTCTTGCTGCGGTGCTGCGCATTGCCGCCGTGTATAACATCGCATGGGGTGCCTGGCAGGTGCTTGCGCCGAACAGCTACTTCGACCTGATGGGCATGACGCGCTTGAATCACCCAATGGTGTGGCAGGGACTCGGCATGGTGATCGGACTCTGTGGTCTGGCCTACTACTGGGCCTCGTTCGACTACGTGCGGCACTGGCCCATCGTGGCCATCGGCCTGTTGGGGAAGGTGTTCGGCCCCATCGGCTACATCTATAATATCCTCATGGATGCAGCGCCGGCGTCCTTTGGGTATACGCTCATCACCAATGACCTAATCTGGTGGGCCCCCTTCATCTTGATGCTGAACCAGGCCCGTAGGGCAGGGTTTCCGCTCAGATGATAATCACTGTGGGATTGCACAGATGTGTAATATTGTCGGTCAGTATCAATTACACTTTTAGGGGACCCCACATGCAACGTGTTTACACTATTGTTTTCGGCGCCATCGTCACCGCCATGATCGCCAGCAGCTGCGCTGCCCCGGCATTGCGGTATGTAAGCGACACCGCATCGAAGATCGATCCGGCCAAGAAATTCTGTTTGATGAAGGATGGGAACCTCACTGGTGGCCAGCTGCCGACCGACCCCGATCTTACCGAAGCGCTGGCTCTCGAACTTCAGGTGAGCGGTATCCAAGTGGAGCTCAACAAGGATTCGGCCGACTACCTTATCGCATTCAACTACACACCCGATCGAACGGGTCCGGGCGGTAATGGACTGCTTGGAATGGTTATCAATTCGCAAATGAAGAAAGTCGATACCTTCAACGCGATCATCTATGACCTCAAGGGCGAGGGCAATAAGTCTCTTGCCGTCGTAGATCAGTCCTGCTGCAAGTCCATCAAGGACGTGGCGCGGGAGTTGAGCTTCCATATCCAGGGTAAGCTGCAGAACAAGCTGTAACTACCGCTCGTTAAGCCCCTTACCATCAAAGATCAACGGAATGCAGCGCTCGATGCGGGCCGTGCGCGTTGCCGGTTGCTTGGCCGAGGTAAAGTGCATGAGGTAGGCGCGACGTCGGCCGGGCGTTAGGGCTTCGAAGGCTGACCGAAGGCCGTCGACCCGGCGGAACTGATCGAGCAGCTCCCCGGGGATCTCGCGTTCTTCTATCGACTTGAACGTTACCTTCAGGCCCCGTTGCTCGATGTCAATGGCCTCGGCGATGGTGGCCTTGATAAGGGGCGTCATGGCGCGTATCTGCTCCAGACTGGTAAAGCGCATGAAGCGCGATGATTGCGTGTTGGGTCCGGGTACCTCAAGAACCGACTCCGGGTCGGACAGGAGAGCCCCCTTGAAGAAGCCCAGAACGCAGTGCGTCTTCATCTTGCTGATGATCACTACGTTGGCGTTGCCCAGCACGTAGCAGGGCTGGCGCCATTTGACAACCTCCACGAGTTCTGTTTCGCGAAGGATCGCTCGCAGTTCGCGGATCTCCTGGTGCCAGTTACTCATGATCATTTCAAAGATGGTGGGCGGACGACGAACTGGCGTAAGTTACGTCTCATCTTGGTGTTAGAGGGAGGGGGCTATGTCCCAGTTATGGACAAATACACGGCTGTTGTTACTCGTCGGGCTTGCAGCCGCAGCGATGGCCGGATGCGTGCGCGGTGTGTTGGGTAGACTGCCGACACCGGCAACAAGATTGAACCGGGCCGATCCAAAGTTCGGACAAGAAATGGATCGTATCCTGTCCGATGTTGGCCCCGCTCCGGTCGATGTGGTGATCGCCGGTGAGCCACCTGCGAATGCCGACTCGATCACTGGAATCACCGACACGGCCATGTCCGGCCCAGTCAACGAGAGGCTGACGTATTACAGTCAGGTGATAATCACCAGGCTCGACCGCGAGGAGCTCGAGATACGTCCAAGCGCAACCTCCTCGAGCAAGGTGGTCATTCCGAACTTTCAAATCCAACAGATCAAGTGTTTGAAGGCCCGTCCGGATGCGCAGAGTACCCTGTGGTACCTGATCCCTTATGTGCCGATGATCGCGTTCCTTCTTATTGGAGCAATTGTTATCCTGTCGAGTGTTCTCTCCGGATCGTACAGCGGTGGCTCCGGAGCGCCACCGGTTGGGTGTATGACGCTACTGGGAATCCTTTCCCTTGTCGGTGGGATAGCGGCGTTCATGGCTCTGATGACGCGACTCTCAGTCGATCAAGAGATCGTGGTGGAGTTGGTTGACAAGGTCTGGGTCTTCCTATAACGGACATGCCGAGCGAAGTCCTCCGTAATCCGTAATCCGTCCTCCGTCCTCCGTAATCCGTCCTCCGTCCTCCGTAATCCGTCCTCCGTAATCCGTCCTCCGTCCTCCGTAATCCGTCCTCAACAACTTTCACACGATGCGCTCGATTCTCATTTCCGCGATGCTACTGGCCATGCTGACATCAACCGATGCGCAGCCAGGTGGTGGACCATGGCAGAGTCCGCTTCGCATGGCGTGGTCAGAAGACGGGCGTTTGTTTTCCGCGCCGACGCTCTTCCAGGATTCATCGGGTGTTCCTTCGGCCGTGCGCTGGCGAGGAGATACGCTCGTGTGCGCATTCCAGTGGTTTCGCGAGCCCCGTGGCACGCAGACGTGGGACCGGGTGGCGGTGAAGTTCTCCTATGATGCGGGTGTAACGTGGACGGAGCCGATGCCCATTGCTGTCAGGGGGCTTCCAACAACATACCAGCGTCCGTTCGATCCGACACTTGTGGTGGACCGTGGTCGCCTGCGGATGTACTTCAGTTCAAGCGACGGTATGCCGATGGGCGGGCTGACGGCAATCGTCAACACCTACAGTGCCTTCAGCGATGATGGCATTACGTATGACTTCGAGCCCGGCGCACGGTATGATCTGGCAGATCGGCCCGTCATTGATCCTGCAGTGGCGTGGTTTCGGGGAGCATGGCACTATAGCTCTCCACGTGGTGCACCGCAGGATGGGGCAAACCACGCTACCTCGTTGGATGGTCTGAACTTCGCCCCCGCTCCACCATATCCATCCGATGCACAGCATAACTGGACAGGGAACTATACGGTGGTGAATGATACGACCATCCGATTTTATGGAAGCGGACCGCGCCTCTGGTTTGCCGAATCACGTGATGCATATGCCTGGCAACCGTATCAGGATGTTGCACTGCAAGGGGGCGATCCAACTGTGGTGCGCATCAGCCCCCTTCGCTGGCTTATGATTTACGTCGGCCCTCGGCAGGTCACGAAGGTAGATAACGACATTGAAGAGACGATCTTTATTGCACCCAACCCAACGTCATCTTCAATCCGAATCAACGGAACGATGCCCGATGACGTCGTGACTGCGTACTCCATACTCGGACTGCCGGTAGATCCGCATCTTCGTGATGCACCGCCGGGTCGGTATACCATCGTCGTTCAACGGGGCGTGAGACTAATCCTGCATTCAGTTGTAAAAGGCAACTAAACTAAACTCTCGCTTCAAGGTCACTACACAGATGCATCTCCCCAATATGAATCTCTTCCCGGTTCCTCCTGGCCGCCGGATTTGCCGGATTCATCGACACCTTCATCCCAATGACATGGAACGTCGGGCTTCTCCGTCGACGCGATATTCTTGATATTGTCGACATTTCCCTGTGATTCGCTCCGTAGCTCAAAGCTTTGAGCGCGGAGTCCTCCGTAATCAGTCCTCCGTCCTCCGTAATCAGTAATCCGCCCTCCGTAATCAGTAATCCGTCATCCGTAATCAGTAATCCGTCGGTAGCGTCCAATTTTCAGTTGAAATTACAACGAGGCTGATGCGCGTTTCGATTTACGAAGTTCTTTCAAGATAGCTGCACTTAGCAGGTCGATCTTTGGGAAGTTGCCAATTCGTTTCATGCGTGGTTCGTGGTGCAAAATGGCCAGGGTAGCCCATCGGAGCCTCTGGTCTGCACCAGACCAAAGGCTGACGTTCCGTGTAAAGCGTTCCATGCATTTGTTCAGATTCTCAATACGGTTTGTCGTACCGAGGTAGCGGCCGAACAGAGCATTCATTCCGATCCGTTGTAGTGTAAGTGTCTCTTCGAGACCTTCAGACAGTGAGCGAGCCGCACTCGGATTGATCTTTGTGAGCTCTTCCACGTAGGAGGAAAGCTGTAGTTTGGCAGCGCGGAAGTCATCGATTTTCCATGCCGAATACAGCTTGCGTTTCCAGCTGGCCTGCTGATCCTTCGGTAGGTACGAAGCAACGTTCTCGGCCTTGTGTACACGGCATCGCTGGATCA
>VERF01000037.1 GCA_018882895.1 Candidatus Kapaibacterium sp. | reverse complement strand
TGCTCGTGGCACTGTCGGCAACGTTCAGCGACGATACGATCATCGGAGAGAACATCAACCGGCAGGGTCTGAACAACGTCCGCGTGCTGACGTCCACCGACGACGGCACGACCTGGAGTGCCTCAGAGGCGTTGTTCTTCAACGGACCATGGGTTCCCACAACGGGACGCTTCGTGCGCACCGGACCACAGACGATTCTGGGCGTGATGCCTGGGTCGATGATCGTGAGCTCCGACAACGGGACGACGTGGAACTTCGACCAGCGCATTACATCGAACCTCTCGGTATGCGACTTCGACATCACGGGCGATACCATGCTGCTTGCCGCGCGCGACGGACTCTATCAATACATCCAGCAAACAACCTCTGTTGCCGATACCGCCAAGCCCCCTGCATCAGAGAGCCGCACCATGAGCAGAGAAGCGTTCATCGCCATGGTGGAACAATTGGGCGAGAACAGCATCATCGTCGATATCCGCGGTCGCCGAATCTACAACGTCCAGTCCTTGCACAGCGGCATGATGGTGATTGTGAAAACAGTAACCGGTGTTACAAAGATCATTGTTGAGTAGGGGCGAGACGCTGTCTCGCCCGTCGGTGATCATTGTTGCGTAGGTACCGTCGACAAATGACAAGTGATGCACAACGCCTAACACGCTGTGCTGCATCTCAGCCCATGGCTTCAGCCATGGGACGCGTTGACGCGGAATCGTATCATGATTTGATGGTTCATAGAACCGGATCGCGAATAATGTAGGGCGTATTGTATGCCATGTTCCAAGGCATTCAACTTTAACACGCCACGTATTTACTAGCCCCGGGCCTTGGCCCGGGGTTGGGAATATTCGTCATAGCGCATGGATTCCCGCTTTCGCGGGAATGACGTGCTTTCGCGGGAATGACGAGGATGGATTCCCGCCTTCGCGGGAATGACGAGGATGTCACTCGTCACAGCTCCTTCTGCAGCTCCCGTGCGATCACGATGTGCTGGATCTCGCTGGTGCCTTCGTAGATCTCGGTGATCTTGGCATCGCGCAGATAGCGTTCGACGAGGTATTCGCGGACGTAGCCGTAGCCGCCGTGGACCTGGATGGCTTCGAGGGCGTTGTGGACGGCTGTCTTTGATGCGTAGAGTTTGGCTTGGGCTGCGGCCTTGATGTAGTTCTGGTGCTGATCCTTCATGTAGGCAGCACGGTAGGTGAGCATGCGGGCGGCCTCGAGGCGCGTAGACATATCGGCAAGCTTCATCTGGATGGCCTGCAGGTCTGCAATGGGCTTGCCAAAGGCCTTGCGCTGCGTCGAGTAGTTCAGTGCTGCATCGAACGATCCCTTGGCAATGCCAAGGGCCTGTGCGGCAATTCCGATGCGACCACCGTTGAGGGATTCCATGGCGATCTTAAAGCCCATGCCCACGCCGCCCAGGATCTGATCGTCGGGAACGAAGACATTGGTAAGACCAATGGAACATGTGTCACTCGAACGGATGCCCAGCTTGTCTTCCTTGAGTCCCGGCTCAAAACCCGGCGTGTTTCGGTCGATGATGAAGCACGTGATACCCTTGTGACGAAGCTCACGGTTGGTCTGAGCCATCACCAGGTACGTGCTTGCCGTTGTGCCGTTGGTGATCCAGTTCTTGGTGCCGTTGAGTACCCAGCCACCGTCGACCTTTTCGGCCGTGGTGTGCTGCGATGTGGCATCTGAGCCTGCTTCTGGTTCCGACAGGCAGAATGCGCCATGCACTGCGCCGGTGGCAAGTGGACGCAGCCAGCGCTCCTTCTGCTCGTCGTTGGCGAAGGTCTCCAAGCCCCAGCAGACGAGCGAGTTGTTCACCGACATCACAACGCCAACGGCTGCGTCAACCGCCGAGATCTCTTCCATGGCGATGACGTAGCTGAGCGCATCAAGTCCGGAGCCGCCCCATTCCGGTGACACCATCATGCCGAGGAAACCCAGCTCGCCCATCTTCTTGACGATCTCCGTCGGGAACTCACCCGACTTGTCGCGTTCGATCGAGGTTGGCGCAACTTCGTCCTTGGCAAACTGGCGAGCGGTCTCGCGGATCATCTCGTGCGTTTCTGACAACTGCAGGTTGAAGCTCATGGCTACTATGCGGAAAGGTGATGGATTGGTATGGCGCTGGCGGGTGCCGTGCCCAGATGTCGGCGCTGCCATTCGGATTTTGACGGCGCAAAACTACGAAACACCAGTGTCCGCCGCAGAGTTCAGGCGCGGGCAATTGTCCCCAAAACCACATCGCGCTCGGCGCCCGTAACCGAAGGGAGGTTGCCGGGCAAACCCTGCAGCGTGCGCCATCCGAGGTAGGCAAAGGCCATGGCCTCCTTTGCAGCCCACTGAGTGTCGATGCGGAAGGTACAGCGAGAGTCCATCTCAGCGCTCAGGGCCGACAGACGCTCGATGAGGTAGGTGTTCTGCGAGCCCCCTCCCGAGACGATTACCTCGCCAGCCTCGCTGGCATAACGTCGCAGGTGGTCGACGATCGACCAGGCGGTAAGCTCCGTGAGCGTTGTGACGACGTCTTCAAGGGGGCTTGACGGATGCGAGTACTTGGTGATGAGTCTCTTGAGTTCCTGCATGGTGAACAGCTCGCGTCCGGTGGACTTCGGAGGATCTAGTGCGAAGTAGGGCAGCGACGTGAGCTCGGCAAGGAACGGACGCAGCACGCTGCCGGCACGGGCGATCGCACCGTTGGTGTCAAACGACTTGCCATAGGTCAGCCTGGTGGCACCGTCGATCCAAACATTACCCGGGCCGCAATCAAAGGCAACGACCTTGCTTGACGGCACGCCGGCCGGCAGAATGGTCATGTTCGCCATGCCGCCAATGTTGAGCGTAACGCGGTTGAGGGTGTCATCGGCATAGACAGCATGATCGTAGATGGGCACCAGGGGAGCCCCCTGACCGCCCAAGGCCACATCTGCCGAACGGAAGTCGTGCACTACCGGCAGGTCTGTCAGAGCCGACAGTGCAGGGCCGGCCAAGGCCTGCCACGTAGATACTGTCGGGTGATGCCACAGCGTTTGACCATGCACAGCAAGTGCCTCTGGACGGATGCCCGACGCCGCGCAGTGATCGGCAAACCTGACGGCGAACTCACGAGCCAGCAGAAACGGCAGGTCGCACAGATCCTGCATGTCTGCCTCTGACCTCATGCAGCGATGTATCAGAAGTCGCGTCTCTTCCTCGAAGGGGGCTGAGGTAAACGACAAAAGGGAGATCGTTTGACGATCTCCCTTTGATGTAATGTCACACGTTGCAATGTCGATCGCATCGACCGACGTGCCAGTCATGATGCCGGCAACGATCATTACGGCGTCAGAATCAGATCCGAGCGACGCACGTCACCACTGTCCTTGCCAAGATTGATCAGTTGCGGCTTCGACTGAGCCACCTTCTCCTGAACGTACATGAGCGCCTTCATAAGGGCCTCCGGGCGTGGCGGGCACCCCGAAACGTAGGCATCAACCGGTAGAAACTGGTCGATACCCTGCACCACCGGATACGAGCGGAACATACCGCCGGTGGACGTACATACGCCCATGGCGATGCACCACTTTGGGTCGGGCATCTGATCCCAGACCTTCTTGACCACCCACGACATCTTGTAGGTCACCGTTCCGGCAACGATCATGAGGTCGGCTTGACGCGGCGAGAATGAGAAGCGCTCCGAGCCGAACCGTGATGAGTCGGCCCGAGGTCCACCAAACGCCATCATCTCAATGGCACAGCAGGAAATGCCCATGGGCATCGGCCAAAGAGAGTTGCGCTGAGCCCACGTTATCAGTGATTCAACGGTGGTCGTAACGAATCCGTCGCGAGCGATCTGTTCGTTCAATCCCATTTGAGTGCACCTTTCTTCAAAACGTAGAGGTAACCGGCAAAGAGCAGGATCATGAACAGGAGCATAGACACCAGACCATAGCCTCCAAGTTCCCGAAACTGCACCGCCCAAGGGTACATGAACACGATTTCGATGTCGAAGAGAATGAACATCATGGCCACGAGATAGAACTTCACCGTGAAGCGCTCGCGGGCGCTCTTCAGTGGTTCCATGCCCGACTCATAGGTCGTCAGCTTTGAGCGTGTGCTCTTGCGCGGACCTAGGTTCTCGGCCAGAAGTATGTTGCTCACACCGAAGATCAGGCCAATGGCGACCATGATCATCAGCGGTACGTAGTTGACGAGTGGATCTGTTCCTGACATGTCAATTCCTCGTGAATCGTTGCAAAGATAGAAAGGCCGGACAATACGCGTCGTAACTTCGAATCATGTTCTGCTTTGAATGTGGTCCGGTGGCCACAAACTGCTACCTCGTCGGCGATGCCTCCACGTTGACTGCTTACCTCGTCGACGCGCCATACGGAGCCCATGAACCCGTGATGCGCACGCTCAGGGAGCAGGGCTGGCGCCTGACGGATATCCTTCTTACCCACACGCATTGGGACCACACGGCCGACTGTGCACGCATTAAGCGGGACACAGGTGCAGCCGTGACGGTGCACGAGTCCGATCTGTATCGGCTCATCGATCCGATGGCACATACCATCTGGCCCCTTCCCTTTACCATAGACGCGGTCCTCGATGCGCTCACCATCGACGGCAGCGTCGAACACGTTACCCTCATGTCGGGCTTGCGGCTGAAGGTTCTGCATACGCCCGGGCACACCGAGGGCGGCATCTGCTTTGTTGATGAAGCAAACGAACGGGTCTTCGTCGGTGATACGCTTTTTCATCAAAGCGTAGGTCGGACCGATCTGCCAGGGGGCGACATGGAAACGCTCATCGAATCGATCCGGCGAGAGCTCTTTGTACTTCCTGATTCCTACGTTGCGTGGCCGGGCCACGGGCCCAAGACCACCATCGGATTGGAGCGAACATCGAATCCATTTGCCGGAGAGGTGCTTTGGTGAATAACGATTCATACATCCGTCATCATGACCACACCGTCGCCCATCTAGTTTCGCGTGTCGTTCTTTGTGTCCTGACCGTTACGCTCTGCGGATGTTACTCGTTTCGCGGAGGTTCGGTTCCGGAGCACATCACAACGATCTCCATCGCATCGGTGGTGGATCGAAGTGGGTTCGGCGATCCGACATTTCGGGAGTTCGCAACCGACGTGCTGGTGAGCCGATTCAGGAGCGACAACACTGTTCGCCTGGTCGAGGACAACGGTGATGCGAGACTCTCTCCGATCCTGATCAAGGTTCAGGATCAAACAGCAGCATTGCAGTCGGGGGATCTGGAGGGGAATCGACGCATCGTCGTCGGTGTCGAAGTCGAGTACTTCGATGCCGTAAAAAACGTGGTGGTATGGAAACGGACGTTCGAGAACTTCGACGTCTACGACGTCAGCGATCCCATGCAGGGACGACGGCTCGCCGCAGAGCGGGCCATCAGACGGATCGCCGACGATGTCCTGCTGGCCATCGTGTCCGACTGGTGAAGCGGTGATGTGACAGACATCATCAACTCAGCTTCTTTCACCGTTTCAACCAGCCCCCTTCATGGAAGACATTCTTCTTGCCGTGTACTTCCTTTCACTGTGCGTGCTGTTCGCCTTCGGGCTGCACGGACTTGTGATGATTTACTACTATCACAAGACCCAGAAGGTGGTACATGCCACTCCGGTGGCTTCCCTTCAGGAACTGCCGGTGGTTACGATTCAGCTTCCGTTTTACAACGAGCTATATGTTGTCGATCGTCTGGTCGAGGCCGTCTGTGCGATCGACTATCCGAAGGATCGGTTGGAGATCCAACTGCTTGATGATTCGACAGATGAAACGGTGGAGATCTCACGTCGACTGGCCGATCGCTTCAGCGCCGAAGGCTTCGACATCAAGCACATCCACCGCACGAACCGACAAGGTTACAAGGCCGGCGCTCTCAAGGAAGGTCTTGCAGTTGCTAAGGGCGAGTTCATCGCCATCTTCGATGCTGACTTCGTTCCCAAGAAGGACTTCCTCCGCAAGACCGTCGCTTACTTCACGGATTCGAAGGTGGGCATGGTGCAGACGCGCTGGGAGCACCTCAATGAAGACTACAGCTTCCTGACCAAGGCACAGGCACTTGCGCTTGACGGTCACTTTGTGATCGAACAGCAGATCCGCCACAAGGCCGGATTCTTCATCAACTTCAATGGCACGGCCGGCGTATGGCGCAAGGCCACGATCGAAGATGCCGGTAACTGGCAAAGCGATACGTTGGCTGAGGACCTCGACCTGTCGTATCGTGCCCAGCTCAGAGGATGGCGCTTTGTCTTCCTGAATGATGTGACCTCTCCGGCTGAACTTCCGGCAGATATCAACTCGCTCAAGACGCAGCAGTTCCGTTGGACGAAGGGTGCCGTGGAGACCGCCAAGAAGTTGCTCCCTTCGGTGTGGAGGAGCCCATTGTCGCTCAAGCACAAGCTTGAGTGCACGGTGCACCTTACGAGCAACATTGTATTCCCGTTCATCATCATGGTGGCCTTCCTGAACGTTCCGATCGTTGTGATCAAGAACACTGCTGAACAGTCTCCAACACAGCTGTTCGGACTGATGTCGTACGGCGACTTCTACAGCCTCATGTCGGTCTTCGTGCTGGCGAGCATCTCGACGTTCCTGTTCTACATGTATGCGCAGCGTGCCATCCACCTTGACTGGCAGCGACGCCTTCTGCTGTTCCCGGTCTTCATGGCCGGCTCTATGGGCCTTGCCGTAAACAACACGCGCGCCGTCATCGAAGCACTCATCGGCAAGAAGTCGGAGTTCAAGCGCACGCCGAAGTTCGCCATTCAACAGGCCAACGATCAGTGGAAAAAGAAGCGCTACGTCCAAACCAAGGTCAGCTGGATCGTGGTGGTTGAGTTGGCCTTTGCCGCCTACTTCGTATTCGGCATCGCCAGCTCCTTCCGTTACCTCGAGATCGCAGCCATACCTTTCCAGCTGATGTTCCTTTTCGGCTTCGGCACAGTCGGCATTCTGTCGCTGCGCCATGCTCTGAACCGTTAAGCCCCCTAACCCGACATGAAACTCTGTACGATCCTTCGCAATGGTGAGGAGCGCCTTGGCGTCCTCGTAGGTGATTCAATCGTTGACGTCGCGGCAACCTCCGTGGTCGGCGCTCCGGCAGACATGCTCGCGTATCTGCGAGGGGGCGAGCAAGCTCGCACGCTAGTAGAGCAGGCAGTGGCCTGGTTCATGGGTGCCGACGCGCCCAAGCGCGCTGCGTGCTCTGTTGGTGTGGCTGAGGCAACGTTCTGCTCGCCGGTGCCGCACCCAACGTCGATGCGAGACGGCTATGCGTTTCGGCAGCACGTGGAGGCAGCTCGTCGCAACCGCGGTCTGGAGATGATCCCGGAGTTCGATGAGATTCCGATCTTCTACTTCACGAATCATCAGGCCGTGTTTGGTCCGGGGGACATACACGTGCAGCCTCTTCACTGTCAGCAGCTCGACTTCGAACTCGAGTGTGCGATCGTCATCGGTAAGAAGGGGCGCAACATCAAGGCCTCCGAGGCAGATGCATACGTCGCCGGACTCATGGTGATGAACGACTGGAGCGCGCGCGTTCTTCAGATGCAGGAAATGAAGCTTAACCTGGGTCCGGCCAAAGGCAAGGACTTCGCCACATCGCTTGGCCCGTGGCTGGTGACGCCGGACGAACTAGCTGATGTCACGACGGCCACGCCCGTGGGAAATCACTACGACCTCGGCATGAAGTGCGTCATCAACGGTCAAGATGTTTCCGTTGGCAACGTCAAGGACATGTCGTGGACGTTTGCCCAGATCATCGAGCGGGCCAGCTATGGCGTAACGCTCCACCCTGGCGATGTGA
Organism: Candidatus Kapaibacterium sp.; assembly: GCA_018882895.1. Taxonomy (GTDB): domain Bacteria; phylum Bacteroidota; class Ignavibacteria; order Kapaibacteriales; family Kapaibacteriaceae; genus UBA10438. The sequence continues at coordinate 15,380 of VERF01000037.1, read as the reverse complement.
TCGGAAGCGGTACCTGCGGAACGGGCTGTTTTCTTGAGCTCAATGGCAGCAAGGTCTATGACCCAGCGTGGTGGCTCAAGCCCGGAGATGTTGTGACCTGTTCGATCGACCGCCTTGGCGATCTGACAAACACGGTCGTGCTGGACGCCTGAGTTAAACTCGTCTGCGCAGGTTTTAGCGCGCCGTCAGTCCAACAAGCGTGCTTGCGCGTTGCGTTCCGCCATTGAGTTCGATGGCATACACGCCCGCAGCCACCATTGATGCGTTGATACGAAGTGGCAGGGGGCCGTCATGACGTCCACCGCAGACGACATTCCCTCGCAAGTCGACGAGGCTCCATTGCGTGCTATTGGACGTCCAGGTGGGTGATGTCACCTCGATCAGGCCATCGCGCACCTCTGTGGCAAGGGTCGAAGCGCTCCCTTTGCCGGTTTCTTCGTTAACAGACGTCTCTTCATCCAGAACATACAGTCCCGGGGTGGTGGCCAAATAGACGCGGTCTGACGTCGGATCACAGCGGATCACCCAGACGTTGCGGATGGTATCATCGAGTTCGTTTGTGCCCCAAGGCACATCGAGCATCTGCTGCCAGGTCGATCCACCATCGCCAGAGCGGAACACCAGGCCGTCGCCCTTGATGATCGGCTGGGTATTTGGGAGCCGAAAGCCCCCTACGAAGATCTCGTCCTGACCATTGCGCTGCCGCACATCGACGGCCCAAAGACTCGTGTCGGCAAACGCGATACGGTCCCACGTTTCGCCCCCGTCAGTGGTCTTCAGCACGCCGCCGTTGCCGGATATGTTCTGTTCGAGAATGATCGTCACGACGGCATATCCAACCGAGGGGTCGCGAGGGGAGAAGACGATCTTGGGAATCTCGCTATCGCTCTTGATCGAAAGGGCACTGCCCACAACCGGGACGCGGCGCCAGCTGCGTCCCGAGTCATCCGAGCGAAAGATCTGCCCACCCGTTGCTCCAACGAACAGAATGTTGGTACTATCGGGCCTGACTGCAATCGTGCAGAGACGTCCGGTAAACTGCGGAGGAACGGCGCTGATACTGTCCCACGTGATACCATTATCGAGACTTCGCCAAATACCCGTATTGGTGACTCCGCGTGCAGCATAGAGTAGGCCGGGCCGCGACGGATCTTCGATGATCGCCTCCGAGATGAACCACATCCGTGCATTGTTGAGCGTGTCGGCCAATGCCCGTTGCCAAGTTTCACCTCCGTCGGAGGAGCGTCGGATCCCATCGAACCAGAAGCCACCGGTCAGGATGACGCCCGTATCGGCCTGGGTAACAGCCGTCGAGGTGACATAGTTGATGACATTGGTGGAGCCCAGCTCGAGCGTTCGCCATGTCACTCCGCGGTCATCCGAGCGCAGGAGTTGGTTGGCCCAATTTCCAACGTACAGTTTTGCCGGATCACGCGGGTTGATGACAACAGTATGCGACAGCTGCGGGGTCAGCACGCGCCAGCGTTGTGCATCGGCCGAATGGGCCATGGTAAGCAGCATTGCCACTGCCACTGCAAATGCAACGCGCACGTCGTGCCCCTTCATCTGAGTTTGCCCCCTAAGAGGATCATCTCAGCACGAGCGCTGTGGAAACGCCCGTTGGATGAATCACGCGCACGGCATAGGTGCCGTGGGGAAGATCGGTGATTCGAATACGCTCCTCCGAGCTGCCTGCAGGAATGCTCCCGGTTGCAACGGTGGCACCGAGAAGGTTGGTTACCACATAGGTGGCTGCTTGGCCGTCGGCTGTGCGGATGATCAGCATTGTGGGTGTTGAGGTGATCGAAGCAGTGCCGCTTGTGGAAGTCGGCTGCACGGACGTGACGGCAGTTGAACGATATGTGCCACCTTCAGTGGCCATTACCACCTCGTACAAGCCGTTGTCATCGCGTGTGACGGCAAAGCCCCAGATGTTGCTTCCAACGTCGCCGAGTTCATTGGTCATCCACTCGACCTTTGACAGATCCTGCCAGGTAGTGCCGCCGTCGACAGAACGAAGCACGATTGAATCGCCCTTGATACTCTTGTCCGATAAGAACCACTGTCCGCCACCGATGAAGATCTCGTCGCCATTCTTTGTTGGAAAGACCTCTAGTGACATTAGTGAGGTGTCTTGGAACTTGCGCGTCTCCCACGTCAGACCATAATCATTGCTGATCATCAATCCGGCATTGGTAGCATTGGTCTTGATCTGATATTGTCCAACGGCGTAGACGCGTCCGGGAATTGACGGACTCCAACGGATCTGCACGACATCACAGTCGGGATGTCCAGCCATCATCGTACCTGTGGAAGCCCAGTTGCGGCCTGCATCGGTTGAGCGGAACATGACCGAGCGGCGACCGCTGGCGAGCATGATATGGGCACTGTCCGGCTGAGGACAAACGGCCAGGGAGTTCATGCGATCGCTGGTGACCAGTCCGGGGATCGTTCCGATCGAATCCCAGCGGACTCCCTTATTGGGGCTGCGGTACACCGCAGCAGGGTATGACCTGAGAACATAGACCGTGTCGGGATTCCTCGGATTGAAGTCGATACTGCCCTTGCTGTAGATCTCGAATCGCCGGCCCTCCGGATCATTCAGAACATTCTGCCATGTGATGCCGCCATCGGTGGACCGATCCACCCCACTGAAGTTCACGCCCCCTGCGAAGATGACGTTGGTATCCTTCGGGTGCATGGCAAGCGCCGTGATCTGTGAGATTCCACCAAGGTCACCCACACTAAGCTCCTGCCAGGTGGCACCTGCATCTGAACTGGCGAACAGCGCTCGACCGTATCCACCGGCATAGAGTGTTCGCGGATTCATCGGGTTGGTGATGATCGAGAAGATCGCACGCTGCTGGATGTTCGGCAGCCAAAGCTGGGCAGTTGCCGACGTAGAAGCGGCCAGCAGCGAGAACACGATCAACGAAGAACGTAGAATGACGTTCATTGGGAAACCTCTGTTGAGTGATTCGATCTCGTGCACGTCAGACAGGCGTCGCACAAAAAGAAGGGGCCACCGGCGAGTGCCGATGGCCCCAATTATACGAACTTTCTCCGTGCAGTTGCCGCCGCAGAAAGGCCCTAACGGCCTATCAACGAACCACGACGAAGGACTTCATCGTGCGCTGCCCGTCGACGACAAGCGCAATGTTGTACGTACCCGGAGCGAACTGGGAGGCATCAACGTTGACGCCTTGAAGACCGGCGTTCAGGAACTGGGAGTACACCGATGCGATCTTGTTGCCGATGATGTCATAAACTTCGATCGTCGTCATGGCCGGGCGATCCAGGGTGAATGTCACTTCGGCCATGCTGTTTACAGGGTTTGGAGCGACGTTGTTGAAACGGAAGTCATATGTGCGCTCTTCGCTTTCGACGCTCGTGGCAAGCGGATTGAGCATCGAGAAGTCGATCGCTGCAGTGCCATTCCAGACGAGCTGGAAAACCTGACGAGGTAGGGTAGCTGCGGCATTAGCATTGGTACCGATCATGCGCACCACAGGGATACTGTCGAGGCTCGGAACGACGTCCGGCATGTATGTGCGAATCGACATGTCCGCATCATCAGTGCAGTTGACGGCTTGCGTCCACTCACTTGATCCGATCGGACGGCTGGTCACGAAAATGTCTGTATCGAAGTTGCTCGTGTAGGCTTCTCCTTCAGTGTAGTTGCTGCCGGAGGCACTGAATCGACGCACGGCTGCGAAGGTGTTCTGACGATCGGGATTGATGTCGATGTACTTCACGACGAGATTCTGACCGTCTGCGGTCTTGGCTACTTGTACCTCGTGACCGCGGCCATTTTCGTTGCCGACGATCGCCACCGCACCGATCGATTGCGAGACCGAATCCTGAATAGAGAACGCATCGATTGTTATCGTGTTGAGGTTCGCGACCTCATTCAGCTTCCAAGTTCCATTCTTGTAAGCTGCTTCGACGATCTGATAGCCAAGGATAGAGTCGAGAGCCCCTTGCTGTGTCTGACTTGCAAGTCCGTACAGGTAGCGGAAAAAGAATGAATACGAGTCCTTACCCGTGACGATGAAAGCACCGCCTTGATACGGCGACTGACCAGGCTGGAAGCCGATATCTCCGCCGCGTGCCGTGGCATACTCGCTCAGAAGTTCCCGAGGCATTGCGTTGAGTGCGCCCCAAGTCTTGCCGTTGTCGGTCGACTTCGAAACCTGAATGCTGCGCTGGCCTGGCTCACTCTCGGCCTGAATGTTGTTGAAGCAAGAATACAGCGTTCCCTCGTCGTCTCCGGAGATAAGGACCGGTGCATTGAACGATGAAGATGGCACATCGCTGGCGATCCACTTATCGAGAGCCCAAGCAGATGGGATCGTTGGAGCCGTACCATAATCTTCAACGACAAGGTTGAAGTTGAAGTATCCGTAGGCGCCGTATTGAGCACCAGCTGACGTATTCAGCGTGCCTGCGTAATGAAGTGCGCCAAGTACGTTATCGGCATACAAGTCCCCCATCTGAACGTCGTAGCCCGGACCCGGAGCTGTCTGATCAGAGAGTGGAAGCTCGTAGACACCGTTCGTCGTGCGGTTCCAAAGGCTCATGCCGCCGTAGCTCAGCGCTGGAATTGGATAGCGGATGCCGTAGATGGCTGTTGCGTACTTGGAAGCATCGCTTACGTCGTCTGGGTTGACCCATCCGAAGTTTGGCATGCCAAAGAAAATGTCAGACGTGTTCTTCACAATATCAAACGTCCATGCGCGGCCGCCGTTGGTCGAGCGCATGATTCCGATGTCAACGCCGGTGATATTGGTTGCGATGATGGCTCGGTTACGAGCAAGGTTCAGAGTCCTCGACTTCGGATCGTACTTTAAGATGTCTCCCGATGCGGTATTGAACGGCCAGTAGTGGAACTGGCTTCGCACGTCCGTCGAGAAGATCCGGCGGAACGTTGCGGCTTGTGTTTCTTCCTCTTGCTTTGACGCAGAATTCGGAAGAACGATGTCTGCCGGTGTAAGTCTGGCCGGGATCTGCATTGCCGGCAGATTGTTCGGCTCTGGGGCGATCTGCTTCTTCTGGGCCAGCATCGATGCCGACGAGGCAACGACCAGGGCCACGATGAGAGCAAGTTTCATAATAGTGCACTCCGTAAAGGAAACGAAAACTGGGTTTTCTGGGAAAAGTGGGCTAAAGATACGGATTCGGTGGGCTATTACGCAGGGTGAGTATGGTCGGAATTTGATCGGTAGATTTGCGCCCGAATCTCGCGTCCACATCACCACCACTGCATCCATAGCTCTATGAATAGCGCAGACATCGAAAGGTTACTCAACGGGATCGTCGATCCGGATCTTGGGAAGCCCCTTTCCGAGCTTTCCGCCGTGCACTCGGTGGAAATCGCCGGAGACAGGGTTCGTGTGTTTCTGGAGGCGATCGGTCCACTGCACTGGATTGCGCGCCGACTCGACCACGACTGTAAGGCGGCCATTCAGGCCAACTACCCCAACGCGCAGGTCGAGGTGCTCGTGCGCGAGCGCACGGTCGACGCGAAGCGCTCTGCGGCCCTCTCGGGTGTGAAGAATCTCATCGCCGTTTCCTCGGGCAAAGGCGGAGTAGGCAAGTCCACAATGGCAGCCAACCTTGCAGCTGCTCTGGCACAACGCGGAGCGAGCGTTGGACTGCTGGATGCCGACATCTATGGACCGTCGCAGCCGACGATGTATGGTCTGACAGACCAGTCGATGCGTGCCGAGAAATCGGCCGATGGCAAGGTTACCGGATATCCCAATGAGGCCTATGGCGTGAAGATCGCATCGATCGGATTCGTGATGCAGCGGGACCAAGCGGCCATACTGCGCGGTCCGATGCTGGCCGGCTACTTCACGATGCTCGTCGAGCAGATCGTTTGGGGTGATCTGGACTTTCTGATCTTCGACCTCCCGCCTGGTACGGGTGATGTGCAGTTGACGCTCACGCAGCGGATACCTCTGACCGGCGCGGTGGTCATCACCACTCCACAGGAGATTGCCCTAGCCGATGTGCGCCGATCGATCCAGATGTTCGAGAAGGTCCATGTCAACGTCCTCGGCGTGATCGAAAACATGAGCTACTTCGTACCGCCGGACATGCCGGATCGCAAGTATTACATTTTTGGTGAAGGGGGCGGGCGGTCCGTCGCCGAAGAGTACAAGGTGCCGTTCCTGGGCGAAGTTCCGATCGATATGCGAGTTCGTGAGGGTGCTGACGCGGGATTTCCGTTCGTACTCGACCCTGAGTCAGGCTCCATGGGCGATGCCTTCCGTCAGGTCGCCGAGCGAGTGGTTGCGCAAGTACGCATTGCAAACGCGTCTGCACTTTCGTCGTCGCTTCAGATCGACCTATGACTGAGTCTGACAGGAAGCGTTTTGAGGACGTTCTGGCGCTGGTACGGCCGTATCTCGAAGCCGACAAGGGTGATATCGAGCTGGTGTCCTTCAATGCCTCCACGGGCGTTCTCGAACTGCGCTTTGTCGGAGCCTGTCGAACATGCGCTATGTCGGCCATGACGCTTCGCGCCGGCATCGAGCGAGTGGTCCGCCAGAAGCTGCCGGAAGTTCGACGCGTTGAGGCGGTATCGTGAACACGCCGAATTCCGTATGTTTGTCGCTCTCCGGAAGGTGATCCGGGCAGTTAGCTCAGTTGGTTCAGAGCATCTGCCTTACAAGCAGAGGGTCGGGGGTTCAAATCCCTCACTGCCCACAACCAGCAAGCGTGGCGGAACTGGCAGACGCACTGGACTCAAAATCCAGCGGGGTCAAACCCGTGCGGGTTCGACTCCCGCCGCTTGCACGATGAAGAAAGCCCTCGGTCCTGATGCAGGACCGAGGGCTTTTTCGTTGACCTAAACTTGATGGGTAGCTGGCAGGGGGGCGCTCTCAGCGCACAACCGCCCGAGCGATCAGCGAGTCGGCATTGGATTCATTGTAATCGTAGTCCTGCACAGAGTCGCGGACCACGCCATTGTCGATCACATAGATCGACGGAAGCGCTGAGATCGAAACAAGGCCCTCGTAAGGATGACGATCCTTTTCCGTTCGCATGGACCATACCTCGATGCGGTCTTCGGACACGTTCGCATCAAGAAGCGTCTTGACGATCTGAGGGAACAAACGCTGCGTTCCGCGGCAGGAGCAAGATGCCTTGACGAAGATGCAGACCTTCTTGCCGGACGATGCTCCGAAGGCAGCGGTGATCGGCGGAAGGAGCTCCGCACGTGGTGAAAACCGATTCATTTCGGCAACGAACCATGTGAAGCCAGGTGTCTTAACTAGGTCGTCTACCATCAGCTGCTGAGCTGAAAGTTCGGGCTCAGCAGGAGTGGAACAACCGCCGAGGGCGATGATTCCCAGGAAAACAAATGTGAGGATCGACTTCATAGGCATCACCACTTCATGAGATTGATCTCGTCAACATACACTGTCTGCTTGTTCCGGAACAATGCAAGAACGATGGCCAATCCTATCGCAGCCTCGGCAGCAGCCACGGCCATGATGAAGAAAACGAACATCTGACCGGCAATATCACCTAGGAACGAGGAGAACGCCACCATCGAGAGGTTCACGGCGTTGAGCATGAGCTCAATCGACATGAAGATGATAATGGCATTTCGACGTGTGACCACGCCAACGACGCCGATCACGAACAGGATAGCCGAGAGAATGAGGTAGTAGTCGAGCGGGATCGAAGTTGGCATCATGACTGTGTCTCCGAAACATGGCGCTTGGCCAGAATGACGGCACCAATAAGGGCTGCCAGTAGCAGCAACGAGACGGCCTCGAATGGGAACAGGTAGTTGGTGAACAGTGCCTGGCCAATGCTGGCAGTCTGGCCGATCTTGACGGCATCCGCATGTAACTCATTGCGTCCGGTCGGATTCGAGGCTATCACGCTGGAGACCATCACCACGAGAATGCCCGACATTAGCATGGCTAGTGTGGGACGTAGTGATCGAGTGCTTGGTGACTGCACCTCGCGGCCGACATTAAGGAGCATGATCACAAAGACCACCAACACCATGATGGCACCGGCGTAGACAACCACCTGAACAGCCGCAACGAATTGCGCCTGTAACGTCAGGTAGAGTCCGGTGAGCATGAAGAAATGCGCCACCAGTGACATGGCAGAGGCCACCGGATTCTTTCGCGTGATCGTGAAGACCGCCGAGGCGACAGCTCCGATTGCGAAGATTGAAAACAGTATCGACTGAAGACTCACGACGTCACTTCCCTGAAGATGACACAACAAGAAGGCCAAATATACGAAAGGGGCCTGCCGCGCCTTACTCTTCGAAGCGTTCGACTGACTTAACGCCCCGGATTTTGTGTAGTCGCTCGAATATCTTTCTCAGATGCGCCAGGTCTACCACGTACACAGTCAGGATGCCCTCAAAGAGAGCATCATAGGCGTCAATGGTGACGCCACGGATATTGGTCTTCTGAACCGAGACCACGGCACTGGTGATGTCGTTCAGCATGCCGGGTCGGTCATCCCCGGTGATCTTGATCGCGGCGAGGAACTCGCCCCCTGACGTTGAAGACCAATCTAGGTCGACGATGCGGCTCTGTAGCTTGTCCTGAAGGTCCGTTACGTTTCGGCACGAAGCGCGGTGTACCTTGATGCCGCTTCCAATTGTCACGATGCCCACAACGTCATCGCCCGGCACTGGGTTGCAGCATCGGGCATAGGAGTACATGATCTTCGCACTCGACGATCTGGCATCACGCAGAACAAGGCCGTCATTCTTATCACGAGCTGCCGAACGGAACTGCTCACCGTTGATGACGCTATAGACATCAGACTTCTGCGGCAGCGGCGCCTGCATCTGACGGATGGTATCTGCGGCAGCCTCCGGCGTGATACTACCCGTGGCCAGCGCTATGAACAGATCGGTTCGTCCGCCATACTTGGCCTGCACGCACAACCTTTCGAGTTCATCGTCGTTGATGTGCAGGCCGAGCTTCTTTGCCCGCTTGTCCCAGATGTCCTTGCCTTCAACAACACGTGCCCTGCGCTCCTCGTTGAGGATGCGTCGGATATGTGTCTTGGCCTTATGCGTGATGGCGATACGCTCCCAGTCGCGGTGGGGCGTCTGGTTCTTCGACGTGAGGATGCTTACTTGGTCGCCGGTTATCAGCTGATGATCCAGCGGAACGATCTTGCCATTGACCTTTGCACCGATGCAGCGCGCGCCAACCTGCGAATGGATGTCGAAGGCAAAGTCGATTGGTGTCGCCCCCTTCGGCAGGATCCGCAGCTCGCCTTTGGGAGTGAATACGTAGATCTCGTCTTGGTAGAGGTTGAGCTTGAAACTCTCGAGCAGCTCCTCTGCAGCGCCGTCGCCGGCATTCTCAAACACGTCTCGCACCCAGGTTGCCCACTCTTCGAGATCGGACGCGTCAACCCAGCTGGCGGTCGATCCTGTTCCGGCCTTATAACGGAAGTGCGCCGCCACGCCTCGCTCTGCAAAGTCGTGCATGGCGCGTGTTCTGATCTGCACCTCAAGGGGCTTGCCATCGGCGCTGATAACCGATGTGTGTAGCGATTGATAGCCGTTCTTCTTTGGTACGCTGATGAAGTTCTTGAACCGCTCCGGGATCGGACGATAGATCTCGCTGACAATCCCGTAGGCCAGGAAGCACTCGTTGTTGTCCTCCGTATCGAGAATGATACGGATCGCCATGAGGTCATACATCTCATCGACGGTCTTGCCCTGGGCAAGCATTTTCCGGTAGATCGAATAGAGATGTTTCGGTCGTCCGTTGATCTCAAATTTCAGTCCGTTCTCGGTGAGCTTCTCTCGGATCGGCGCGGCAAATCGCTCTATCGTGTCCTGCAACTCTTTGCGCGACTTACTTACGCGCTGCTGAATGTCGTCATAAGCATCGCGGTTGAGGATCCTGAACGATAGATCCTCGAGCTCCCACTTCATGTTGCCAAGGCCGAACCGGTGAGCAAACGGAGCATAGATCTCCATGGTCTCGCGTGCCAGACGTTCCTGACGTTCCCGTGGCAATGAGTCGACCGTACGCATGTTGTGCAACCTGTCAGCGAACTTCACCAGGATGACGCGCACGTCGTTGACAAGCGACAGCAGGAGCTTGCGGTAGTTCTCGGCCTGCGTGATCTCGCGACTCTTGAACACGTCGCTGATCTTGGTCGCACCGTCCACCACGTCTGCCACTTCCGATCCGAACTCCGCACGCACGTCTTTCAGTGTATACGGTGTGTCCTCGACCACGTCGTGCAGCAATGCGGCAACGACGCTAACGTCGTCCAACGGGATCTCTCGCATGACGATCAATGCTACGTTGGCCGGATGAGTGTAGTATGGCTCTCCGGAGAGACGCACATCTTTCTCATGCGCCTTGACGCAGAAGCGAAAGGCTCGCTCGATGAGATTGGGATTGAAACGCGCGAGATTTCGTTTGCCTTCACTGAGCAGGAACGCAAGATCGGCCTCAACGTCGCCGCCGAATGTATGCGACGGAAGCTCCTCAGAGGAGCGGCGTGATCGGGCAGAAATGGAGGCGGCACGCGCCATACATGATGCTACTGGATGATGAACGTTGAGTGCAATCGACGATCCATCGTGCGAACTATGACAAAGTAACACCCCGAGGCGAAGTTCGACACGTCAAAAGTTCCACGAGCATCGGCAAGCCGTCCGTCAAACGCCGTGAGCATCCGCTGTCCGGCTGTCGAATAGACTTCCACAACGGCCTGCTCAGCCCCATACGAATCAGCATTGTCAATGCGCCATGCATAGCCCGAGCTGCGAGATCCGTTGACCACCAGAACGGGCGAATGCTGTTCCGCGAATGAATCATCAACGGATGTCAGTACCGTATCCGGGTTGGCTGCTTCCTCCAGCCAGGCCAGCCCGCGATCGAGAATGGTAGAGCGCTGCTGACCATCGAGGAAGCGCGAGGCGTTGACGCCCATCACGATGCATCGAAGTGTTTGCTTCTCAAATCGCACTGCACCCGAGGCCGTGTCACCCTTGCGTATCATCATGCTCTTAGAACCGGTAAGGGGGCGAAGCAGGAAGTTGGGCACGTAGTTGCCGCCTCGCTGGTGATTCAGGCGGGGAAGCTGACAATCAATAAGCGTCATGCCCGCAGTCACCGGATCACCCAGCACACCCGTGAAGATGCGCTGACCTTTCAGACTGTCGTTGCTCTCTGCGCCGAGAGGAGCAGCACCGAGGCTTCGGAAGAACGCGCCCGACATGGGAAACTCAAGGCGCAGCGCCAGCGGGTCGTCGGCAATAAGGAACATATCGACGTTCCGCGCCAGCATAGACATCATCACGGCTTCATCGACCGAGCTGATCTCTCCAAATGAGCCGCTGTTCCAGAGGACCGTTTTGAGCGACTTCAACTGATCAGCAACCGTCAGGAAAACATCCGAGGGGATCGTCACATAACCCATGCGGGATGTCAGTGCAACCGCCTCACGAATGTCGAACGTGCCATTGCGCTCGTCTTGAACGATCACGCGCCGGAGCCCTGAAGGTACGATCGCGGTTGCCGCTTGTAGTCCCATGACATCGCCCTGACGAAACTCGGCGACGTCTGCGATGGTCACGTCAAGTGTATCGAGCATTGGAACGACGATCTCGATACGGCCGGACTGACCGGGTGCGATCGTCGGTGATTCGGTCAGATCTTCCCACGAAGTGCTTCGCCCCGTTCGCGAACTTGTCCATCGCACCTTCAGCGTTGGCGTAACGGATGAACTGCCGGCATTGGCATATTCAAATGTCAACGTGTCACCTGCATGGGCCGCCACAACGTCGCGCGCCGCCGTCAGAGAGCTTTCCGTGCCAATATCGATGCGACACACGCGAGCCGTGGTGCGGTCCACAAACCAGATACGCTGATCCGGCCCGACGGTCAGCCCAAGGAGTTCCTTGGCACCGGTGGAGATCGCTCCCAAGCGCGAAACTTCGGGCTTCGAGATGTCGTAAACGTGAATGCGTCCGTCGGCTCGGTCGCCTACCAGCAGACGCTGGCCCACGACATCGATGCCCACAGGCTCCTTGAGACTGTCCGAGATCACGGTCTCAAAGCGTGCATCAACGACAGAGGTGAACTCGGAGAGATTCTCTGCGCTTGAAGGGGGCATTTCCAACGTGTCCTTGACGCGTCCGGAGCGCGTATTGAGCCGGTGCACAAGCCCCTTACCAGGGTCCACATAGTACAGCCACCCGGTGGCACGATCCAGACTGACGTGAGCAGGTTGATCACGCTTCCCGGGAGTGATCGAGGTCTCTATGTACCGACGGATGATCCCGTCTCGGTGATCCGTGCCACCTACTTCATGCGGATCTCGGAAATCATATCTCGAAATCCCCGGGTACTTGGCATCCAGAACCCAGTAGATATTGGCAGAATCGTGCGCAATTCCCAGACACCATGGACTCTGGTGCAGCATGTCAAGGTGCGAAGCCAGACGCTTCTGATCTTCCTGATAGCGGGAGGCAAACACGGCGGTATCGCTCGACCAGAGTGTTGGGCCCATGAACATGTAGTTGGCCTCACCATCTCCGGGTTCGCCATTCTGGGCGGTTCCAAACGAACCATTCGTTCCCATGGCGATACCCGTTGTGCGCCACATAAAGTGGTAGGCGCGTGAATCCTTCTTCAGCTGAACTACGGGCCTTGCCGTGGTGGCCTGGTGAATGATGGACATGGCGTGACCGCTTTGGTCGCCCATGACCACCCACAGATCACGTCCGGCAAGGGGCGAGCGGTTAAAATCCAGATCGATCGGCTCGCGTATACCATCAGCCGGAGATGCAACGACTTTGATCGTCGGTGTGTCCTGCAGATATCGGTCTACGTATTCAGTCGTTGCCGTCGGGGAGGCGACGATGCCTTCCGAGGCCTGACCGATGATTCGCGCAACGTCCATGTATGGCGAATCCGAGTAGACCGCCGCACGCACCTCGGCGCCAACTCTGACGATGGTCGCATGCAGATCCCGCAGTGTGTCGTTGATGATCTGTTGAGCCGAGATGCTCCGAGCGATAGCACCGTCTGGGTCGGCCACATAGCCGAAGACCGACGTATCGATATTCTGTACACGAACCAGATCTTCCCAGCGCTCTGAGGCGTCTGTGCTTATGGCCACCACGCTGATGCCAAGACGCTTGAGCTCAGAAGCATGCTCATTCAGGTAGGTTAGCTGCTCGACGCAGTGCGCGCAGCGATATCCCAGATAACGAACAATGATCACCCGATCTGCCGACTGCGTCAATGGAATTGAGGCAACGGCCCGCGCTAGTTCGGCACGGGGCGGAGCAGGCAGCAGACCACCCTCATGCGACATTGACTCGTCGGCAAGGACCGGAATCGATGACATGAAGAAGGCGACAAGGGCAAGTTGGCGGGGGAATCTCATATTCGATCCGTACAGACGTGGTGATTTTGTCAGCAAATGCGTTTGCGTTTCATGACGAACCCGAACGCAGCGGGTAAGTTACGAGGTTCCCGATGTCGGTCTCACGTGCCCAGACAAGCCCCCTGAAACGACAATGGCCCCCATCGGACGCACCGACGAGGGCCATGTCTATTTCGTGTCGTCGGGGTGGCAGGATTCGAACCTGCGACCCTCTGCTCCCAAAGCAGATGCGCTAACCGGGCTGCGCTACACCCCGAAGTCACCGAAGTGAGCCACGAAGTTCGTGATTTCTGCGGGAACCGCAAAAACAAAAACTTTTCGCAACCATATTGACATGGCGGTCTCACGATAGTATTGTTGCATCGTGATAGGTGAGTTTGAGTGCCCCTAGACGAGTGGTGACGTCTGGGGGTTGCTCTTTTTAAGAGGTGGATCGGACGTAGATTTGCAGCCATGAAGCACACCCTACGACTCCTGGCGTGCACTCTCCTGAGTGCGATCCTGCACACGACAACGCTGCCGGCAGGTGATGAGATACCTGGTACACCGCAGAAGCAGGTCATTGCTTTAACGAATGCAACGATTCACACCGGCACCGGGGTGACCCTTAAGAATGCGACCATCGTTTTCGACAAGGGAGTCATCACAGATGTTGGCACCGGCGTAGTCATCCCTCAGGGGGCTCGCGTGGTGGATTGCGCGGGCAAGCGCGTCTATCCGGGGTTCATTGCGCCCCTTACCTCCCTTGGCCTGACCGAGATCGACGCGGTTCGGGCAACTCGCGATGCCTCGGAGGTTGGCTCGTTCAATCCGAATGTGAAGGCTGCCACTGCCTACAATCCCGACAGTGATCTCATCCCCACGGTGCGCTACAATGGCGTTCTGTTGGTCAACAGCGTTCCGGCCGGTGGCTTGATCGCCGGCCAATCAGCGCTCATGCGTACGGACGGATGGACGCGTGAGGACCTGGCCGTGAATGCCTCGTCGAGCATGGCCATGTCTTGGCCGTCAATGGAGGTGATGTCGGCCCCATGGATCCGCAAGGGTCCGGAAGAGCAGCGCAAGGAGATCGACGAGGCCGTCCGGGGTATCTACGATCTGTTCCGTCAGGCAAAGGCATACAGCGATGCTGCTCGTGCGGGAATCGACACGACGGTACGTGATGTTCGCTTTGAATCCATGCGGGCGATCTTCGAGCGCGACCTGCCGCTGTTGATCTCCGCAACAACCAAGCGTCAGATCGAGGCGGTCATCGACTTCAAAGAGACCTTTGGTCTGAAGGTCATCCTTGCAGACGTCGCCGATGCCCACCGGTGCGTTGCGCAGCTTCAGAAGTCGGGCATCCCTGTGATCATCCCGCGCGTTCATAGTCTGCCGCGCCGAGACGAGGATGGATATGATGCGACATTTGCTCTGGCGGCGACATTGGCCAAGGCGAACATTCCATTTGCATTCTCCGACGGCGGCTCGTGGCAGCAGCGGAATCTGCCATTCCAGGCCGGAACCTCGCGGGCGTTTGGCCTTTCGGAGGAAGATGCCATCAAGGCGCTGACCTTGTGGCCGGCGCAGATGTTCGGTGTGGATGCTCAATACGGATCGCTCGAGAAGGGCAAGAGTGCCACCCTCTTTGTGAGCAAGGGTGATGCGCTTGACACGAAGTCAAACGTGCTGACAGCTGCCTTCATCGATGGTCGCGAGATCGAGCTCTCATCCCGTCACACCAAGCTTGCCAAGAAGTACCGAGAGCGCGGCAAGCGGTGACCTCGGCTGCTGACGGAACACTGCTTGCATCGGAGCCACTCGAGATTCCGCGCAGCGCACTTTCGATGGCTCATCGGTCGATGAGTGCCGACGACTATCAGCGATTTGCTTCGGTGACCTTGCATGCGATCACGTATGCCAGCGGCGGCCTCCGCATTCGAGGATTTCTTGCGCTTCCGCCGGCCGGCCTACCAACATAT
>VERF01000096.1 GCA_018882895.1 Candidatus Kapaibacterium sp. | reverse complement strand
GAGATCATCGCGCTCAAGCCTGATGTGGTCTTTGCCTGGTCGGATCTCCAGGCCGACATCTCGGCGGAGCTGATCCGACGCGGCGTCGAGGTTGTCTGCTTCAACCATCGTTCCGTCGACGGGATACTCTCAATGATCGCGCGGCTAGCGGCGCTTGTGGGAAGGGGCTCTGCAGGACACAGCTACGCGCTGACGCTACAGGAGCGTGTTGCAGAAATGGCCGATCGTGGAGCACGGCGAGAGCGACGTCCACGCGTGTACTTCGAGGAATGGTACGACCCGCTCATTACCGGCATCTGCTGGGTGAGTGAGATCATCGAGATATGCGGCGGCATGGATGTCTATGCCGAAAACCGAGTACATGCCGATGCAAAGAGTCGGATCGTTGCGGATATGCACGACCCGGTTCGCCGCGATCCGGATATCATGATCGCATCCTGGTGCGGCAAGATGCTCAAGCCGGAGCGGGTACTGGCACGTCAGGGCTGGGAATCCATGCGCCCCCTTCGCAGTGGCTTTCTGCGCGAGATCCCCTCGCCCATCATCCTGCAGCCGGGTCCGGCCGCCCTCACCGATGGAATCGATGCGGTGATGAACATCTTCGACGAATGGGAGCGCTGCGGTCGACCATGAAACATGTACTCACCGACGGCCAGTCTCTCGAGGCCGTGATCGTTCTCAACGGCACGCTGCCGGATCGGTCCATCCTCGAATCATTTTCGACGCTTCCCTTTGTTGCTGCCGATGGGGCAGCCAACGCCCTGTTCGACGCCGGAGTCATTCCCGACCTTCTGGTGGGCGACCTCGATTCGGTTCGTCCGAACGTTGTGGAGGCCGTGAGCATCCATGGTCAGGTGATCGAAGATCCGGATCAGGAGTATAACGACTTCGAAAAGGCCCTTCGAGTGGCCGCAGCCTCACTTTGGAAGAATATTCTGGTGCTCGGCATCCACGGCGGTGAGCTTGAGCACACGCTCAACAATTGGTCTGTGCTCATGCGCCACGGCCGATCTATGCGACTGGTCGCCCTCGACGGCGGTCGCATCGGAGTGCCGGTGTATGACCTGTTTGAGTACGAGGCAGAGGCCGATGAGGTCATCTCGATCATCCCGCAGCCCCATGCCCGCCTGACTACCAGCGGATTGCGCTGGCCGCTTACCGACGAGGTGCTGCAGCTCGGCTCTCGCGAAGGAGCTCGGAATCGCGCCATCGAGCAAGCTGTGAGCGTGACGATCCATGAGGGCTCTGCACTGATCTTTGTTGGAAGCCGCCTAGCCCGCTGAAGTCCCTACGCGCCGGTGGCGTAGTTTTGCCTCCATGCGAAGAGAACTCACCGCGTGGTATAGCCCACGACTCGACAAATCGATGGAGATCTGCGTGTACGGTCACTACGGTACACCGATCTTAATGTTTCCAAGCGCTGCGGCCGATTATCTGGAGTATGAGCGCTTTCACCTGATCGACAGCGTCAAGGAACCGCTCGAGCAAGGGGCGATCAAGATCTTCTCGATCAACAGCATCAACAGCGAAGCCTGGCTGAACGATCAGATGGAAGGTCGGCAAAAGGCCATTCGTCATCAGCAATACAATGCATACATCGTCGATGAGGTGGTACCCTTCATTCATAACGACTGCGACGGCGCCCTACCGATCATTACATCGGGCGTTTCCCTCGGAGCACTCCATGCCGTGAACACGATGTTCCGACGTCCGGACCTGTTTGGCGGGACGCTCGCCATGAGCGGCATCTATGATCTAAAGGCCTACACGAAGGGATACTTTGACGAGGACTGTTACTTCAATTCGCCAATGGACTTTCTGCCGAACGTGAAAGAGGGTGCATTGCTGGATATGCTTCGGAACGACAAGCATATTCATATCGCCACCGGTAGCGGGGCCTATGAGGATCCGTCAGCCAGCTTGAAATTCGGCGATGTTCTCAATGCGCTTGGCATCCCGCACATCATCGATGTGTGGTCGAACGAGTGGACGCATGATTGGCCAACATGGCGCGCGATGTTGCCGGCGATGATCGCTCGTCTATGACGGATAGGGTGCCTCGCCAGGCTTACCCTTCTAACTCGTCGAAGTTGATGTTGTCGTCATCATCGTCGAACTTTGAGCCGCCAATATCGCCTTCGAACGCTGCTGCGTCATAGATCTCACGAGCCTCATCAAGATCGTCTTCAAAGACCTGGAGCTTGAAGCCATCGGACTGGCCATCCTGAAGTTTATAATCGATACCTGCCGCCTTGAGCTTGGAGGCTAGGAGCTCTGCTTCGAGCTCGCTGCTGAACGTAGCCAATAAAATCATCGCTTCCCCTACGGTTTTTTCGGCTGGAGATATTTCTTTGCCTTCTCAGGGTTGGCATCCATCCAGCGCTGGGCCTCCTGATTGACGATCTCAAAAGTACGCTTCTGATGGGCTTGTTTCAGCTCTGAAAGGGGCTTAGCAAACGACCAGATCATACACCAGTCATTGGTCACGAATAGGTCGTCCTGGGTATCTGATCCGATAGGCTTCTCATCCTTTCCATAAAGCACGCGGCAGATCTGGCGGCGCGCATCGGCCGGCAGCGGTGCATTCCAACGAAAGTACATGATAACGCCCCCTTCCTTGCCTGAATAGGCCTGAATGATCTTTTGCGACGGGGCACCGAAAGAAGGAAGCTCTTTTTCCCACGATGCCCAAAGCTTCTTGGCAGGTGCCGTGGCCGGCTTGACGGTGGAAGATTCCTTGTATCCGGCAGGCTGCTCTCCGGACATAAATGGAAAACTCTCAAAGGGCATGGTGATCTCCCGGGCCAGGCCGGAGAAGTCATACCTCATCGTAACTGCAGTGACCTTAGCATCCTTGCCAAACTGCTTCTTGATGGTCTCGTCCATAGACTGGGCAGCAAGTGGTGCTGCTGCGGCAAGCAGTACGATGGCAATCGACACAAAGGCGGAAAGGCGTTTCATGTTAGTCGCGCATGAGTTTCCGATACGAGATACGATGCGGACGATCCGCATCCGTTCCAAGACGCTTGTGACGATCTTCCTCATACTGCGAGTAGTTTCCATCGAACCACACGACCTGACTGTCGCCCTCGAAGGCCAGAATATGCGTAGCGATCCGGTCAAGGAACCAACGGTCGTGGCTGATCACAACGGCACATCCCGCAAATCCTTGAAGTGCCTCTTCGAGAGCTCGGAGCGTGTTGACGTCGAGGTCATTCGTCGGCTCGTCCAGCAGAAGCACATTCGCCCCTTCCTTGAGCATCTTGGCAAGGTGGACGCGGTTGCGCTCACCACCGGAGAGTTGGGTGACCTTCTTTTGTTGATCACTACCGCTGAAGTTGAATCTGGCCACGTAGGCACGCGAGTTCACTTCACGCGATCCAAGCTGTACAACGTCGAGTCCATCCGAGATCTCCTCCCAGATCGACTTTTTCGGGTCCAGCGGACGGTTCTGATCGATGTATCCGAGCTTGACCGTCTCTCCGATCGAGAATGAGCCCGCATCGGGCTTCAACTCACCGGTCATCATCTTGAACAACGTCGTCTTACCGGCGCCGTTTGGTCCGATCACGCCGATGATACCACCCGGTGGCAGCGAAAAGGTCAGGTGCTCGTAGAGAACCTTGTCACCAAATGCCTTCGACACGTCGTTCGCATCTACTACCTTATCACCCAGGCGAGGACCGGCCGGAATGAAGATCTCCATTTCCTCGTTGCGCTTTACGGTTTCTTCATCGAGAAGCTTCTCGTAGGCAGAGATACGGGCCTTGCTCTTGGCGTGCCGACCCTTAGGATTCATACGAACCCACTCCAGCTCTTCCTTGAGGGCCTTCTGACGCTTTGATTCCTGCTTCTCTTCGACGGCGAGGCGGGCCTGCTTCTGCTCCAGCCAATTGGTGTAGTTGCCTTCGAATGGAATGCCATGACCGTTGTCGAGCTCAAGGATCCATCCGGCCACATTGTCAAGGAAGTACCGATCGTGCGTAACGGCAATGACGGTGCCCTCGTAATCGTGCAGGTGGCGCTCAAGCCATGATACGCTCTCGGCATCAAGGTGGTTCGTTGGCTCGTCCAGCAACAACACATCGGGCTTCTGCAGCAGCAGGCGCACCAGGGCCACGCGACGTTTCTCACCACCCGAGATCACGTTCACCGGAGTGTCAGGGGGCGGACACCGTAGAGCGTCCATCGCCATCTCGAGCTTCGAATCGATGTCCCACGCGCCCATCGCATCGATCTTCTCCTGCAGCTTTGCCTGCTTTTCAAGGAGCTTGTCGAAGTCAGCATCGGGATCAGCGAACTGCTCACTGATGGCGTTGTAGTCTTTCAAGAGTTGGACGGCTTCCTGAGCACCCTCTTCGACCACCTCGCGGACGGTCTTATTCGGGTCCAACTCCGGCTCCTGCGACAGGTAGCCAAAGGTAACGTCCTTGTTCTTCGTGATCTGGCCAACGTACTCGTCGTCGAGTCCGGCAATGATCTTCAGAAGCGTCGACTTTCCGGCGCCGTTAAGACCAAGGACGCCGATCTTGGCGCCATAAAAGAAGCTGAGATAAATGTCGCGAAGGACTTGTCGGTTGGGCTTGTAGATCTTGCCTACTCCCACCATGCTGAAGATGATCTTCTGGGTATCCGGTTGTGCCATAGGATGCAAAAATAGTGACTAGTGACTAGTGACTAGTGACTAGCTCCCATATCATCGTTGCGGCCAATTTCGCAGTGCGACCGTCAACATCGTAGGTGGGGTTAACCTCGACAATGTCGAAGGCCACGAGCGAACCGCTGGCGGCGGCATGGCGAAGGCAGGCTGATATCTCTGATGGGATGAATCCATCGGCGGCAGGAGCGCTGACGCCGGGAGCGTACGCGGAGGCAAACGCGTCCATGTCGAGTGACACGTAGGTGCGATGTGCCAGAGAGCACGCCTCCCAGGCGCGTTGCCATGCGTGGTTGATGCCATCGTGGCGGACTTCGTCGAGCATCCACGCCTGCATGCCGGCAGCGCGAACGAATTCGAGATGCGAGGCAGCCACGCTATGCGTCTGAAGACCGAACTCTGTAAAGCCCCCTGCCAGAAGATGGGAGTTTGACATGGTAAGAAGCTGGTAGAAGGGGGAGCCGGAGTGACTGCGGCCCTCTTTCAGGGGGCGAACATCGGCATGCGCATCGATGTTGATGACGCCGTAGGGCAGACCCATTGTTTCGAGAGCGCGAATCGTTGGCCATGCGCAGTCGTGACCACCGCCAAGAATGATCGGCAGGTGCCCCTCGCGAAGAACTGCCGCAACTATGTCATGCTGCTCGTCGTGGATCTGCTCAAGCGTCTTGCCTTCCACGTCTAGGTCACCGGCATCGGCAAGAACGAGACGACCCGTCTGGATCGACTCATGCATCGGTCCTACCGTAAGCTTGCTGAGTGCTTTGCGGATCGCGGTTGGGGCAAGTGCAGCGCCTTGCCGACCTCCGTTGCGCTCCACACCTATGTCTTGTGGCACACCGATGAGTACGATGGCGCGCTCGCAGCCATCAGGGATCTCCGAGGCGTGAACGATCACATCGCCCAGACGCAGATCCTGCGGATCTCCGGACTT
>VERF01000095.1 GCA_018882895.1 Candidatus Kapaibacterium sp. | reverse complement strand
CATGCGGACGCTGTAAACACCCGGGGCAAGGGCGGAAACTGGCAGCTGGCGGGTTGACGGCATTCGGGATAGCACGCTGCCGGTCAGATCGATCAACTCCACCGAGGTGAAATCTGTGGCGCCCACAAGTTCTACAAATGAAGCCCCGTTGGTAGGGTTGGGGAACATCATCGGCGCAGCAGGTTGGTCTTCATTGACAGACGTCGTACCTGTGTAGCGCTTGAAGAGATCGACAACTTCGGCGTCGCGCTGAGCCGTACCGGTGCGCGAGAGCAGAAAGATGATCGTTTGCGCAATCGAATCACCGGGCGCGAGATCGCGGGGACGGCCGGTCAACACAAACCTTACGTCCGCCGGCCCGATGGAGGGATTGATGATGCCACTTGTCATGAAATTATATCGGTCTTCATGTTCAAAAGGTTCGGTAGCTATTGACATCCCGCGCATAGTTGTAAGCTTTGCTTCTCGTGGGTCGAGAATCGAGTACATACAGGGCCCCAGAGGATCATTGCCAGAATAAATCTTGACAACCTGCATTTGTTCGTCACCCACTTTCACTGCAAAATCATCGCCCCTTGCTGTACCTTCAATTGGGCTCACGATATCCGGGTCCACCACATTGCCCATGGCGGCCAGCTCGATCGTCCTCCACGGATGAACATTGCGAGCAACGGTCCGGACAATGATCAGGTCCGCAACACTCTCCAAAGGATTGATCGTGAGCGTTTGCCGGAAGCTCAAGCCCAGCGGCATCGAATCGGCTAGCGCAACTGCCGCACCTCTGGTGTACTTGCTGAGATCAATATCATCGAATGTGGACGTGTAGATGCTGATGTCTCCGAACGATTCTTTTGTGATCGCAGAGGTAGGGTTTGACCAACTCCTTCCGGAACTTGGATCATAGGTGATGAACGTCCGCTTCTTCGGCTGGCCCTCGACCCTGATCTGTCCGCCAAGCCATACGCCAGAAGCAAAAAGAAAACCCTGATTGGGAGCAAGGCCCCACTGCAAACCGTCGCGGCTATTGCGAACGTCAAACCCGGTTACACCTGTATTTGTATGAGCAATCTTCACCGAGCCGCCCTCGGCCCATACTTGCTCGAAATCCGCTTGCGCTTGCGCAGAGTGTGACGTCAGCATCAGCAACGTCACGATACCTAAGAGCAGAAAACACTGTTTCATAGCTCAACCCTCCATAAGTGGTAGGACAAGGTGTAGGTCTATGCTGCCGAATATAGAGAAAACACGTCCGCGAGGCACATCTCGGACAGAGCATGGATCCCGGCTTTCGCCGGGATGACGCCACCGTCCTCCGTAATCCTTCCTCCGTAATCCGTAATCAGTAATCGTTCTTCACAAACTGCACCTTAAACACGGCGGTCTTTACAACCATATCGTGCAGGGCTTGACGTTTGCGGCCGAGTGCCAGGAAGCAGCCGATGAAGAGGACGAATCCGATCGTGGAGGCAGCGCTTTCAACGGGGCCTGACAGGAAGGTCAGAAGCGGCAGGATGGCGATCAGGTGTAGTAGGCGATCGGAATTTTTTACGAACATGCGACTCAGGAACAGCGACGTATCACCCGGTGTGCCATCGGCGCGGGCAACGGTGAGCTTCAGAAGGCGCTTTCCGATGGATGCGCCGGTGAGGCCCTCGATGAGCATGTAGAGAATTGGTGCGATGGCTCCGGCGTATGAGGATGAACCGAGCAGGGAGTAGGCCAAGTCGCGTGACTCGCCGGTAACGCCGAATAGATTGAGCGCTTCCTGCATGCTTTCCTGTGCTTCCTGCAAGATCTCCGGGATGGGCAGGTCTAGTGGCGATAGAATCAGAGCGATGAAGGCCGTCAACAGTGTCGCGAACAAGCCATCGATCACAATCGCGCCAAGACGTATCCCGAAATCGGCCCTATAGTCCTCGATCGTCGGTTGATAGCTACCGAATGGATTCACTGACGGACCTTGTGCGGGTGGGGGTGGAATCTGACCGTTCTCCATGGCTTACCTCTCTAGATTGAGATGTGAAATGATACGCACAGCAATGTCATACTTCTTGAAAGGGGGCATCAGGTATACACCGTTGACGCGGTGCATGACGGCGTCGAGGAATCTGACCGCGATGTCGATGCCGATATCGGTTGCTTCTTCGGTGGATGCGGCCGACCGCATCCGGTCGCGCACCCAGGCCGGAATTGTCATGCCAGGTACTTCGTAGTGCAGGAACTCGGCGTGCCGTATGGTTCGCAGCGGAATGACGCCGAGCATGAATCGAATGTCGATGTCCTTGATGCGATCAAGGAACCGATCCAGAAGCTCCACGTCGAAGATCGGCTGCGAGAAGGCAACATGAGCCCCTTGCTCGGCCTTCATCGCTAAGCGGTCGATCTCCCGGTCCAGATCGTCGGCTGCAGGGTTGACGGCGCAGCTGATGCAGAAGCCCGTTGGAGCGCCCAGCGGGTTGCCCATGAGATCCTTGCCGTGGTTCATTCGCCCCATTGCACGGACAAGTCCGATTGAGTCTACGTCGTACACGCTCGTGGCCGAAGGGAAGTCACCGATATGCGTCGGGTCACCCGTCACCGCCAGGATGTTTCGGATGCCCATCTCATGCGCACCGATAAGTTCGCTCTGCAGGGCCACCATGTTACGATCACGGCAGGCAAGGTGCGAGATGCACTCCATGCCGGTCTGTTCCATGACGAGTTTAGAGATCGCTATCGGACTCATGCGCAGGCGTGCGCGAGCCCCGTCGGAGATGTTGACGGCATCGATGCCGTGCTCGCGCAGGTAGCGAGCCCCCTCGATGACGCTCGACATGTCGAGTCCGCGGGGAACGTCGAGCTCGACCGTTACAACGCGACGTTCCGTGATCGCCTGCATGAACGACGTTGGCACAGGGGCAGACAGCTCATCGTGCTGCTCGGCATGCGCACGCTTCTGCACCAGCGGGGTCGACCCGATCGTGGCGCCGGCAACGGCCTCGGCGATGGCGCGGATCTGCTCAACGCTTGCGCCGCCGTCAGCACCGATGATAGCCGCGCCATGCTCGACGAGTCGACGGGCCGCAGAAGCGACGTAGCTGGGCTCGGCATTGTAAACAGGTTGACCGTCGATGATCGTGGGAATTCCTATGTCGGGTATGGCCACAAGGGGCAGGTCTGACACGCGCAGCGACTCAATGATGCCGATCATGCGCTGCGGGCCGACCGTTCCGTTGGAACCAATGGCCTGCACGCCGCGGCCTCGCAGGCGATGCGCAACGTCGGACGGGAAGGAACTTGCCAGCACCGATCCGTCTTCGGGAAACGATTTCAACGCAAGGAGCGGAATGTGCAGACTTTGCGAGCGCACCACATCAATGGCGATCTCCAACTCATCAAGATCGATGAACGACTTCAGGATCAGCGCATCAACGTTGGCCGCAAGAAGGGCCGAGACCTGCTCATGGATGCTCGAGCGCAGGTCATCGGGCTCGACCGGCCCCAGGGGGCGCATCAGGCGTCCACACGGTCCGACCACCCCGGCCACCACGGCGCGCGAGCGGGCGGCTGAGCGGGCCAGCCACGCCCCCTTGCGATTGATCTCATGCACGCGTGCCGAGAGCATGGAGGATTCCAGCGCGAACCGGTTGGCGTTGAGGGTGTTGGTCTGCAGCAGACCGGCTCCGGCCTCGATGAATTCCGAGTGGATGCGTTCGACGATCACGCCGGAGGTGAGGTTGTAGCGATCACATGGACGCTCGGTAAAGCCCCTTCGCGCAAGCTCAAGAGCCATTGAGCCGTCGGAAACCAACGCACCCGCACTGGTCCAGTCCCGAATGGTCGAGGATTCTATGTGCTGGGCGCTCATGCCGGCTTTGACCCGCCGAAGCCCATTCCGGTTTCGATCGATAGGGAAGTTTTTGGCCACTTCCACAGAACGGCGCACATCAGCACCATGCCGGTGTTCTTGGCAACCTTCCACCAGGACACCTCATCGCCCCCTGACGAGCCGAAGCATCCGCAGTCGATCTTCAGTCCCAGCATCACCGCATAGGCCACGGCGATGGTGAAGACAATGACCATGCCGCCGGCAAGCAACGCGCCAAGGCGTACGCGGAAGCCCACCACGAGCATGATGCCGACGATGATCTCCAGCCACGGAAGGATCAGCGCGCTGGCATTGATCAATCCGTTTGGCAGAAGTCCGTAGTGGCCGATTGCCGTGGCAAAAGCCAGCGGCTCGACGATTTTCGGGACTGCGGCCAGGATGAAGTAGCCACCCACGTAGGCCCTCAGGACAAGTCCGATCCAAGGCATCAAGGAATTCATAACAACGTCAATTTACCATTCTGAAAGGGGCTTCACAGGACCCATGTCGAAATCAGCGACCAGGCGATGACGGCCAGGACAAGTACGTTCAGCCAATATCCCACGGTGGCCAGCAGCCGACCCCCGCGCAGATCACGTAGCTCGGCAGGAGTCTGAGCCGCTGGCAGCGCCACCGAAGCCATGCGCCGAGCCATGATGGCCGCAACAATGCCTATCCCCCACACGTAAGCAAGGACAATGCTCGCATAGCCGAGCCATACGACCTTGGTGGACGTTTTCATTTGGTGCCGGGTTCCTCGAGGGCAAGCCGGATCTGCAGCGACAGGTCCTCATAGTGTGCCTGTGTCGTTGGGTCAGCACTCTTTGCCGCCTGCAGGCGCTTGCGCAACGCGGCAAGCCGTGCCCGCGAGATCGCTCGCACGTCAGTTGCGTAGGTGTTGGATCGGAACATGGCTGCAAAGGCGTCGGTCGTAGCAGCCGGCTTCGACGATTTATCGATGAGCTCCTGCACGTACGTGCGGTGGAGAGCTCGACGATAGTAGTCTGTTGGTTTGTTGGACGTGAGCTCCGTCAGGATCGCCCCCTCAACATCGGCATACAGCTCGTCAACGCTATAGGCCGTATCTCCATAGCGCGCCTGCTGGTCCAGCAGACGCAGGAGTTTGTCTGAGCTGATGACCGTGCGAAGCATGCGTGTTTGCAGCGATGAGAGACGCGAGGCAACATCCGTGGGCGAAAGGAGGCGCATCACGCGATCATCGATCAGCCACGTCGGCGTGGTAAAGACGTAGTCCTTCATGAAGGTGACGGCAGCTTTCTGACGGGCCTGCGGCACTGGTGTATAGACGGCACCCTCGGAACCGAAGACCTTACGGTCGATGTACACGCCGCCGGGAATGTTGGCCACGTGTCCCATCTCTCGTGACCATTGGCCGACGATATCATCGTAGGAGTCGTTGAGCTGATCGAAGTCCTTGCCGGCCTCAAATGTGGCATCAAACAGATATCCGATGGCCCGCTGAAGATTCTGCACACCATACATACCGGCCTTCAGGGCGTCATCGCCGAGATCCTCGGTCTGTGACGACGGGTCGAGGATCATCCACTGCTGTGAACCGAATCGAAGCATCGGATCGCGCTCGGTGGCCTGTGCCCATGCCCGTGTTGAATCAAGCTCGTCATCACTGGTCTTGGCCCCGATCACCGGACGGTAGCCCCACATGGTAGCGAACTTGTCATATGGTCCAACCTTTGGCATCACGTCGACGTCGTCACCTGGCTGAGCGATGTAGTTAAAGCGCGCATAGTCCATGATCGACGGTGCCGTACCATACTTGGCGCAGAAGGTCTTTGAGCGCAGCGAGTCTACAGGATAGGCACTCGAGGCCTTCATGTTATGGGGCATGCCGATGGTGTGACC
>VERF01000094.1 GCA_018882895.1 Candidatus Kapaibacterium sp. | reverse complement strand
TCAGGTTTGAGGAGGCGACCACTTGGGCCATGGACTTTGTGATGGCCTCATCGAAGGTGATGTCGTTGAGCTGAAGATCCAGCAGGTGGTATCCCCACGTCTCAAGAACGTGGTCAATGCTCTCCTTCACCGACTCAACGATCTCTTTGCGGAGGGAGAGGATCTCGGCCTGCCGCTTTGTGGCCACGAATCCGCGAATCGAGCCCTCGATTGTGCGGATGAGCGCGGTCATGAAGTCGCGTTCATCAACAAACTTGAACGCCACGTTCTTGACCGTTTCCTCGTTGCTGTCGAGAACCGAATACAACAGCATGGCCTTGAAGTACACATTCGCCTGATCCTGCGTGATGGCTTGAAAATCAAGCTCTATGCTGCGGTTCTGGATGGAGATCACCCTATGCACCCTCTCAAGCAGAGGAATGCGAAAGTTCAATCCGGGCCCGAGGATCCTGCGGTACTTTCCAAAGATCGTCAATACGGCAACCGTGCCTTGACGGACTGTGACGAAGGTGAAAAATAGAAGTATGACAGCGGCGGATATGTAGATCAATTCGCTCATTTGTGGCATGCCGTGGCAAGTGGATATGGACGTGCAGTGAACCAACTTACCGACGTCGTGCCCCGCTTGCAACGTATTTTGCGCAGTTCACACCGACACGGATCCACAAGAGCATGTTCGAGAAAGAACTCGACAGAGTCAAACATTCGCTGCGGCAGCGCCTTGATGGGGCCCAACCGTACACGTCGCTTCAGTCGATCATCGACCGAAGCGACATTCACGCATCGGTGCGTGCCTATCTGCAGGCAGAGGCACGATGGTGGATCCACGAGGAGCGTGCGATCCGTGCTTCCAATGCCCGGTTTGACAGCAATGCTGAGCCCCTTCGCAGTGCACTCAACGAAGTTGACGAGCTCCTTTACAGTTGTGCTCGTTACGATCACGAAGAACTTCTTTCAACGATCGATTCAGCGGTCAAGACGCGTCTGAATTTCCTCTGCCGTCCGCGCACAACGCTAAAGTGGTTCGTGTTTCGCGGTGAACCCACCAAGCCCCTTTACGAGATCCTTCTTCGGCTGGACTACCTAACAGACCATGCGTATCTCTTGCAGGGAATTCGGCAATGGGCGATGAGTCGCGGCGCAGAGTCATCGGCAAATGAGATCCTGAGCGTTGTAGAGTTTGAACGCATCATTGAGCGCATTGATAACGAAGCGATCCTGGATCTGACGGAAGAGGAATTTGTTAAGCTTCTCGACGGACTCTATGGATTCTTCGCCGAAGCAGATCCCGAGCTGCCGCCGGAGAGCGTGCCGACAGAGGCGGTGATCATTTTTCTTGATGACAAAGGGGCGATTCCTCTTTCTCAGGCGCTTGAGCGCATGTTGTATCGTGAAGAGTTGCGAACCCTGACCCGCACAAAGCTCGTCGACGTGATCAAAGGTGTCATCGCCAGCATTGATGCGCAGCCGCCAAGCCCCTTTCAAGAACTTGGCGTGTCGGCTCCGATAGCCGACCAAGAGCCGGAAGGCATCCCTGGAGATCATTCGCCATCGACTGATGAAATGCATCGGCTTCGCACACGGGTGTTTGAAACGTCGATCGATCCCGATCAGCGTGGGAAGATCTTGCGAAAGGTCTTTCGTGGAGACACTGAGGAGTTTGACTCGGTAGTACGCAGGTTGTTGGGGTGCTTGGAATGGAAGCAGGCTGCAGGCATGCTTGATCGTTATTATGCCAAGAATGGCATCGACCCGGATACGTCAACGGCGATGGAATTCGCCCAGGCGCTCCACAGGAGTTATGCATGAATTTCATCGATACCGCAACCATCTACATCAAGGCCGGTGATGGTGGTCCGGGACAAATCTCATTTCGTCGGGAGAAATACGTTCCCAAGGGCGGTCCCGACGGAGGAAACGGCGGCGATGGCGGCTCGGTGATCGTAGAGGCCGACCAGCATCTCGGGACGCTTCTCGATTTCACGTACAAGCGCAAGTACACTGCTGAGAATGGCGATCGTGGAGGTAAGAGCAATTGTACTGGCAAGAGTGGTAACGACATCGTCATTCGCGTGCCTGTCGGCACTGTTGTGCGCCAACGCGAGACCGGCGACACACTTGCAGACCTAACCAGCCATGGTCAACGTGCCGTCGTGGCACGTGGAGGTATGGGAGGGCGCGGTAATTCCGAGTTTGTGACCTCCGTCAATCAGGCTCCGCGCCATGCTGACCCCGGCATCCCCGGAGAAGAGTGCTATCTCGAGCTCGAGCTGAAACTTCTTGCCGATGTCGGCCTGGTTGGCTTCCCCAACGTCGGTAAGAGTACCCTCATTTCTCGGATCTCCGCGGCCAAGCCCAAGATCGCCGATTATCCCTTCACCACACTTGTGCCGAATCTTGGTGTGGTTCGCGCCGGAGAAGGTAGAAACTTCACCGTTGCCGACATTCCCGGACTCATCGAGGGAGCTCACGAGGGAAGGGGGCTGGGCATCCAGTTTTTGAGACACATTGAGCGAACGGCCGTATTGCTGTTCTTGGTCGACGTTCAGTCTGCCGATCTGGACACGGATCTCAACGTGCTACGTCGCGAGCTGGGGTCGTATTCTCCACAACTCCTTGATAAACCTTGGCTTATATGTCTGTCAAAAGCCGATGTCCTGTCTACGGAAGAGATCGAGGAACTCAACAAGAGCCCCTTCGTCATCCAAAACAAGGCTCGAATCATATCCGCGGTGTCCGGCATGGGGCTTCCAGAGCTCATCGAGGCGCTCTGGG
Organism: Candidatus Kapaibacterium sp.; assembly: GCA_018882895.1. GTDB lineage: Bacteria > Bacteroidota > Ignavibacteria > Kapaibacteriales > Kapaibacteriaceae > UBA10438. The sequence continues at coordinate 3,016 of VERF01000094.1, read as the reverse complement.
TGTACGTCAAGGCGAATCGCATGAATCCGGAACCCCGAGAAACTGGCACGGGACTTGATTAGCAATTCCTGCGAGAAAAGAGTTCTCGTACTCGGGGTCAATTCGGTCCGCAGGCGGTCTTTTGATTCGAATCGATTGCTATTACAATCGAAATCGACACTGATTTGTTTGGCGGAACCACCTCGCGGTGATATTTTCGCGATCGGGGCTGGGCGCACTTGCGCCCTGCGCTTGTCGCATAGTGTATGAACGATTCAAGTTGGATCGATTCGAACACTGTGGTACTGCACTGTCAATTGAGAAAGAATGAAAAACAATAAATCAACGTTTCATTTGGAGGATCGTATGAATCGATTCGATTCCACGTTCTCGTCTTCACAACGGAGTACTGCGTCTTGGTTGCGCTTCGTGGTGGTGGCGGTACTGGTCACTGTTGGCTTGACGTCATTTGCACACGCGCAGACGATCAACCGCGCATCACCAGCTGGCAATGTCAATCAGGCATGCGAAGGCCAGCAGGTTGTCTACAACACGGAAAATCTTGGTGTTGGAGGCGGTGTTACTTACACATGGACGGTTGTCGGTGGATTCTTCACGACAGCAAATGGCACACCGTCGATCACTGTGCAGTGGCAGAACGTCGGCAATCAGACGCTGACGATCACGCGCAACAACTTCGGAACGGTCACGGCGACAACGAACAACGTTGCTGTCAGCCGCACGCCGACACCGGCCATCGCTGGTTCGAACGTTGTGTGTATCAACTCTGAGCGTACATATAGCACGCTCGGTGTTGCCGGTAGCAATTACACATGGAACGTCAGCCCAACCTCAGCGGTTGCTGTTATCGGTGGCGTGCCGCTTGGTGTGCCTTCCGGTTCACCACAGCTGAATGTTCGTTGGATCGCAACAGGAACCGCCACTGTTTCCGTTACGGAAACGGCAGTTGGTGGTGTTTGCTCTGCTACAACGACGGCTTCTGTGATCGTCAATCCAGTTCCTGCCCCAAGCCCGCAGTCGACCACTGGCTTCGGCAACCCTACAACGCGCCGCCCAGGTGTCGTTGCTCAAGGAACCCAGCACACATATTCGGTCGCAGCTACACCAGGTAACGTGTTCCAGTGGACGGTTACCGGTGGTATTATTACTGGCGGTTCGGCTAACAGCCCATCGATCAACGTAACGTGGGGCAACGCCGGTGTGGGAACGATTCGCTGTCGCGAGACGGTTCCTGGCTCGGATTGTAGCACGGAGCGTCTGGACACGATCAACATCCGTCCGGTTCCTCAACCAGCGATCACTTCCGGCACAAGTCCAGTGATCACGTCACCATGTAACGGTACGCTTGCAAACTATACGACAACGAGTGTAGCGGGCAACACATATACCTGGACTGTTGGTACAGGCGGCACGATCATCTCAGGTCAAGGCACAGCCAGCGTCACTGTACTGTGGCTTGGTTCAACATGGCCAAACGTTCCTGCCGGATCGTTCATCCAAGTAACCGAGACAATTGCAGATGCTCTCCCAATTCAGGTTGGTGCATCACAAAACAGTCAGAACTTCTCAGTGTCGGTGCGTCCAACACCTCCAACGGTCAGCATCTCTGGTCAACCCGTTGTTTGTGCAACGAACCTGAGCAACACACCACCAACGATCACGAATTCGACGTACACGTGCGTTGTTCCAGCCAACACAGGCACGGGCCCCACCGGCTCGGGTACTCTGACGCCGAACTGGACGGTTACGGGTGGTACGATCACAGCTGGTCAGGGAACGGCAACGATCACAGTTCAGTGGGCGAACTCGACGAATGCACCTATCACAGGCACCGTTCGCTGTGATCATGTTTCGACGTTCAATTGCTCTTCGACTGGTTCTGTCAACGTGACTGTGAATCCGCTTACCACACCATCAGTTAGCGGTCCAACAGCGATATGTGTAAACTCCAACAGCGAGTACTCGGTCGTGGCCGCGGCGGGCAACACGTATAGTTGGGCAATCTCTCCAAACGGCATTATCACGTCCGGTCAAGGCACAAACGTGCTTCGCGTCCGTTGGCTTGGTGCTGGCACTGGAACAGTTTCGTGCACGCAAACCAACCCCACGTTTGCTTGCCCAGTTACGAATACACGCACGGTTACCATCAACCCACTACCAACGGCTACCCTCACAACATCGGGTCGCACATCCTTCTGCGAAGGCGGAGATGTGACAATCTGCGCTCCGATCGGTTTCGATCGCTATGTCTGGAGCACAGGTGAAACGTCACGTTGTATCGTTGCTCGCGTAAATGGCCCATACTGGTGCCAAGTGACGAACGGCAATGGATGCACGAATTCGTCTGACACAGTCCGCTTGAATGTTACGGCTGCTCCCGGACCGGTTGTTGCGGTCAATGGCCCGACAAACTTCTGTGAAGGCGGTAGTGTGGTGCTGACTGCTCCGGCGGGGTTCGCTTCCTACATGTGGATGAGCGACGATGCTAGCTTCCGTGCCAATACAGCGTCGATCACTGTAACGAAGGGCGGCCTCTATCGTGTTCGTGTCGTTGATGCAACGACGGGATGCGCCGGCACCTCCGCTGAAACAGAAGTCGTCGTCAGCCCAACTCCAAAGCCAGTTCTCTCCGTCACGGGCAATGCTAACTTCTGCGCTGGTGACAGTGTTGTTGTTACGGCTCCTTCCGGATATCTGTCATACGCCTGGATTTCCAATTCCGGCAATGCATACGGCACGGGCAACCGTATCGTTTTAAGGAACACCGATACAGTCCGCTGCGTTGTTGTTGACGTCAACGGTTGCACAGGCACATCTGATGCAGTTGGCGTAAAGACACCGCCACTTGTAAAGCCTGTTGTGATCAGCAATGGTCCAACCATGTTCTGTACAGGCAGCTCGGTGACACTCACGGCAGAAGATGGATTCAATACGTATCTGTGGTCAAACGGCTCAACGGGTCGTGAGATCAATGTCACGGAAACTGGATCATACTTTGTGACGGTTCTTGACAAGG
>VERF01000093.1 GCA_018882895.1 Candidatus Kapaibacterium sp. | reverse complement strand
CTTCTTGCCGTACCGGGTATCTGATACGATCATGACAGTGACAAAGGACAACTCCGATGTGAGCAGTTCATCATCGTCGGACTCCGTGATCACCGTCACGGATACCGTTCGTTTGTTCGACAAGCGACGCACGAAGATGCGCGATAGCATTGTCGAGCGGTTCGATCTGATCGTGTTTCCATTTCGGAAGACCGATCTGACGGATGATCACCGACGCGTGCTTGACATCGTCCGCCGCCGCATTGGCCGCAATGCCCGTGTCACGATCGAGGGTCGAACCGACCTCATTGGTCCACCCGAAGAGAATGCCCGTCTCAGCCTTGAACGTGCGCGCGTGGTCTCCCGTGAGCTTGAGGGCCGCATCAGCATTGCCGGCCGTGGAGAGCCCGAACAGTCCGAGCCCCAGCAACTGCCGGAACAACGCATGTTCCAACGCGTCGTGTCTATCTATGCGCTGGTGCCGATGGTGCCGTGATTGACGTCCGGTGTTACTCGAGATCTGAAACTCAACACCGCGGTCACGTCACTTCTTGATGGTCCGCACATGAAGGGCCAGATCATGAAGTTCATCCTGTGACAGATGGCCGGCATAGTGCGGCATGGTGCTTAGTGGGTTGTACTTCGTGGGATTGCCGATGACGTCGTACAGGAGGCTGTCCTCGGGATACTTCGAACTTGCCATACGCATGTCAGCGAAACCAACTCCGTCGGTACCATGACAGCCGGCGCATCCCTTCGTGTCCCAGAGCTTTGCGCCCTTCGAATTCCAGGGTCCTGACGGACTGGCAGTAGCGGTGACATTGGCATTCGCGGGAACGGTCATCAGGTAATCGTACATGCAACCCAGCGCATGATCGCTGAATGAGGGCATTCGCACCATAGGATAGCGCATGGGCGTTCCGTCAGGTCGGAAGCCTGTCTTCATGAGTTCGATGAATTGCTCGCGTGTATAGCGGCCAATGCCATGTGTTCGGTCGGACGTGATATTTGATACGGCGATCTCGTATCCAACAGCATTGGGAAGCTTCTGTCCTCCTGCATAGAACCCGGGTGATGACGGTGGGTCAAGGGGCGCATTGGTGGCAAAGTCGGCTGAGTGACATTGATAACAGTCGTACACTGAGTTAGTCAGATATCGCCCGTAGGTGATGTTGTCAGTTGTGTCGGGATGCGATATCGATGATGTTGGATACTCGAACGGCTTGAATGCGATATGAGAGAGGAACTTTGCCAGGAACGACGGCTCACTCTCCCGACTTGCCACATCTGATGCTTGAACGTAAGGGTCGTCACTCCTTAGCCAGGCGATAATGGAAGCCAGATCTTCGTCGCTCATATGCGGAAACTTGGGCATCCATGGTGGTAGGTACCGTCCGGTGTGCGGTTGAATGCCGGTGCGGAGAACCCATGCAATATCACCGTCCGACCATGAGCCGATGCCGGCGGACTTGTGCTGGGTGATGTTTCGTGAATACGCAGTCCCGAACGACTTCGGTAGGTCCAACATTCGCACGCCGGTCAAGCGCTTGGTCGTCGGATCGAGATGGCACATGACACACAACCGAAGTGCAAGCTCGCGTCCATGAGCGACACGCTCCGGGGTGCGTTCCACAGCAAGCTTGATGGGACTCACATCGTACGTTGGGTAGCCGGTTGCCTGGATATAAGCGGCGTAGCCTCCAATGAGACCGAGCAGGATGAGCACAGCTATTCCTGCCCATTTGAGAAATCGTTTCATGCTAACATCTCCATACTGATAACATTATTGACATCGTAAGATAGCATCAATCGAGCCGGAATCGGTCTCGGCTATTGCGCGAAACTTCAGCCACTCTTCAATGGTAGCGTCTATGGACGAACTATGAGCCGAAAGACCTGTCCATCCGGCGTCATTGCGACAGTCAGAATGATACGTTCTGAAAGCCCCCTGAAAAGGGGCTGGCCGGGCTGCTCAACGGTAGATTCGCCGATGATCCGTCCAAGAAGATCGTAGGCGTACACGCGTGTACCGATGGGTAAGCGATATGAAACGGCTGTGTCAAAAGTGGAAGCGGTCTGGTTCGTTGTGAATGACCAGGTGTCGGTCCACGGTTCGACGACCGGTCCTCGGATGGCACGGACATGCCAGTAGTAGGTAGTGTTTGGTAGCAAGTCTCGCAGCACTGTATCGGTATCATCCGTGCGCATCAGGACGCCGCCGTCAACAAAGTCGGTGGACGTCGAATACTCCAGCTCGTATCCCTGAGCAAGCAGAGCATCGGTCCACTCAAGACGCACATCGGTTCCAATCGCATCCTCATCATCGGGCGGCTCCACCAGTGCCGGCTGCGCACAGAGCATAGCGCCGATGACATACTCGCCCGAACGCACGGAGGGAACGATGATCGAAGCCCGAAGCGGACCCGGACGTGATGGTATGCGAGTGAAGGCGCCACTGCCTTCGCGTACCCGATGAAACACTCCCACAGCAGATGGGTCAACCGCACCAATGGTTCCGTTCAGATCCACCATCATGGAGTACTCGTTGGCGGACGGACTGGGGATGGAGATCACCCATCGTTCAGGGATCAACTCACAAGGTCGACTATCCGCAAACGATTGATCGTGTGCTTCGTAGGTGTGACGTTCAATAGTCAGGTTCTCCTTTGCTGCGAACTGATCCACAGAAAGGATGAGCTTCGTGTTGCCACTGCGGTTGGAGAAGGCATAGTCTCTCTTTGCTTCTATCGACCTTGCAATTCCGACCATTGCAATTGGTGACTTGTAGACGCGGTAGGGGTAATCGTTCGGTTCAAGCGAGCGGAGATCGGCATGAATCCGTCCGGAGCGATCGACCTCTGTGGCAACAAGACCCTCGGAGTTTGAGCCCCATCCGATGAGGATGTTTCCGTTTGGAAGCTCCTGTACGCTTCCCATGATGGATGCGAAACACAATGATTCAGAAACGTACTCCCACGTCTTCGTCACGGTCATCGACTTTTCGTCCAGCCGATATGCTACTGCCCGCGAGTAGGGATTTGAACGAAGTACGCCGTTATCAAAGAGAAGAATCTCGCCTGCTCGCGTGATCACGGGGCTATGCTGGTGAGAAAATCCAAAACTCCCATCTACGGCATCGTTTGTGTATCGAAAGTCGTTGCGGCGTGATGCAAAGCCCCCTAACCGCCAGATGATCGCCCCTGTCTTGCGATTGATCTTGATGATCTGGTCGGTGTTTCTGCAGGACAGTAGAAAGTTGCCGGTTGAATCAACGACTACGGCGTTGGCATGGATGTAGTCGATTTTGTTCTGGGTGATATCAACATCGAATGTTGCTTCGGTCACCGGTATGTGATCGAGTGATCTCCACTCAAACGTCTTGCGACCTCGCGCATCAAACTCTTGAATGACCGAACCGATGACCTGTGCATTCTCATCACCACCGTCAACCAACTTCGAGAGGTCCATCGACCGAGTTTCCTTGGCCAAGAGAATGAACCCCCGGCTTTGGGTCTGATAACCTTCGTGGAAGTCGGTTACGAATGGTTCAGTGGCCCGCACAGTATCAATCGCACGAAGGTTGTCACCAACTACAACGTAGCCGCCAAGCTGACCATCGAAATACGTAAATCCACCGTAGGGGGTTGGCTGCAAGTTGGTGTTTGGTCCAGCCGGTAAGGCATTCACCACGTAGCCGCTATTGTCTACCATTCCAACGGTATCCGCACGAAGACCACTGACAAGGTAGTAACCTGGTGCCGGAGATCCACTTACCTGAACAGAAACGTGTGGTTGGTCGGAGAGAAGTGCGAGAATGATCAGTGCAGTAAGCATGTCGAGCCACAAAGACGAACGTCACGCCGAAACGTTACATCATAAAACAACAATATCAATCGTCCAAGAAGGGCCCACCAGCAAGTACTTACCTCATTCACCAGCGCCGTCAGCGACGTCTTAGCGTCACCGAAGAGCATGGCGGCGTTCCATCATGTGATCATCGCCTGTATCTTCGCGCTCTACGGCGGGTTGTTATTGGTGACGTTCCGTGAACTTTTTGGATTCTTGCATGCTGTCTATGCGGTTGTTATTTGTGCTGTTTCTAGCAATGATTGTTACCGCCGTGCAGGCCCCCTGCCAGACGTTTCTAGGGGCAGGACTTGGCGCGGCATTGCCCATGACGAAGTATGCCGATGAGGCCGACATGGGGCTTCATGGCGAACTGCAGTACGGAATCAACCGATTCTGTGACGTCTGGCCGATGCTGACGCTGAATTATGGTCGGTATGACCCTAAAGACACCCTTTCGGTGCTCACCCCGTCGCACCCCAACACGGTTAGCCTGCAGGCAGGCATCCGGTGGTTTCCATGGAGCTCTACGAAGTTTCCGCTCTATGCAGCAATTGGCACGGGGCTTTCCGTGGTCACGGGAGAAGACGACGCATCAGTGGTCGGCATGCCCGGCACGGTTGAGCTTGGCTACCTGCTGTTCTATGATAATCCCTGCTGCGACTGGTTTCTGACGGCATCCGTGCGCTATACGGCCTACAACATGTTGCGCGATCTTGATCGACCGCACCTGAGCGGACTACAGGGAATGCTGCATTTCAGCATGCCCCTTGGAGGAGGACAATCGAAATGAACAAGATCCTCATCCTGCTGGGCATGACCGTATGGCTCATTGTCACGGGCTGTGGCTCGGTTGATGTGAAGCCCGAGACCTCGCCGTACGAAGACGCCGTACGCATCAAGCCCGAGGCCGCCCATAAGTACGTGCAGCTGGCATCAAACTCGGCTAATCGCGACGGACGGACACTGCGCGGCGTGGTGTCACACGTACTTATCAAGATGGACACAGCCGGCCAACCCGTTGATACCGTGTGGGCATATCGCGACAAGTTTGACTCAACGCTGTCGGAGACGCGCATTGCGATCCCACTTCGCGATATCGAGCTGCTCCCAACGATCTTCCCGGATATCACCACGGGCCAGAGCGGAGGCATCAACCTCGTCGAGAGCTACCACGTCACAAAGAACATCCCAACGATCCGCGAGCTACCGATCGAACGGTCCGATGCACCAAAGAAATCGTGTGACTGTGAACCGTTCTCCATCAGCATGGCCATGGGGATCAAGCTCCGATGCTATGACCGCGACTATACGCGCTTTACAATGTCGGCCCTGGGTCGGGCATCGATGTACACCGACGGCAACAGCGTCCTGCAGGCCGGTAAGGTGGCCTATGGGGGCGACGTTATTGCCGGCTACCGGTTTGGTGAAGACATGCGCTGGATGCTTGGGCTTACGGTCTCCTCTGGCGTACCTACGGTCGACGCCGGTGACATCACCCCGTCGCTGACGACCCTGAATGATCTTGCGCAAACGGTTCGCCCCCTGGCACTGGTAACCGGACGGTACTACTTTATGCCACTGAAAACCTCCGAAGCATTGAAAGAAAAGGATCGCGGATATCTGTACATCGACGCATCGATCGGCGAGCAACAGCCATCACCCGCGGAAGAGGAACTCCGCAGACTTAGGCAGAACGATTCGTGGTTCAAGGCAGTCTTCGGCTGCATCAAGCCATACATGTATGGTGAACTCGGAATGGCACTCGATGCCGCTACCACCGGCGCGGCGTCGCTCTCGCTCGGCGGTGTGCAGTGTTCTGACTGTGTGGTGAAGCTCCAGGATGCCAAAGCAAATGGTTCGCTGGATGTTGACTGGACGCTGCCGATCAGCTTTGGGCTGGGCGTGGGAATCGACGTGCCGATAGCCCCCTTCCTGGATCTTGAGATCGATATCGGATACCGCAACATCGCTGTGGCCGACGGGTACGACCTGCTCGGCTTTACCAATGTGCCCAATGTGCGGCGCATGGATTCCTTTCAGATTCGATTCGGAGTGATGTACTGATGCGCACCTTCCTGAC